>CACZTQ010000016.1 GCA_902784155.1 Oscillospiraceae bacterium | reverse complement strand
GAGCACCATGACGGAAAACCATCGGCAAGCCGCCTGACTGCCGGATTGAACCGCCCGGTTTAAAATCGGACATACTCCGCGGAAATTTCCCGCCTCGTGGGCGGCCACCTCCCGCATCATCGCATATCGCACTCCCAGAAGGGCATAATTATCCCTTTGGTCAAACGTGCTCGGCTATAATATCATAAAAAATATATAATGTCAACAATTTTTTTAACTTTTTTTAAAATTTTTGTACTTGAGTTTAATTACGCTTTTTTTCAGTAATTTCAACGCTTCCCGGCCGCTGCATGAGCGGGATTTCCCGATGCTGTTCTAATGAAATAAATTAAATTAAAAATGCCACTACATATTGTGGCGCGGATTTTAAAAATGCCCATATTTTGTAAAAATTCATAAACAGTTAATTGATTTTCAGTTCCCGATATGATAAAATGCAACGGAAATCAGGGGAAGACCGCCCGGCCTCCTCCCCGGAAAGCGGTGAAAAAAATGACAGGACTCGGTACCTGGACTTGCAGAATCGACACCCCGCTGATAAAAGACAAACCGCTGTTTACCATTTTTGATAACGGCGGCAGGTACGGTATCAGATTCAGAATGAGAAATTATGAGACCGACAATCTTGATATCATCGAGGCCGAAGAGAGCGGAAATACCCTTCGCTTCAATGTCGCGGTTGATAAATTCAAGCCCGGAGCGACGGCAGTCACCGAGCTCAATTTCGACGGCGACAGATTCACGGGATTTATCAGGCTTCCCATAATGGGAAAGCTGAAGCTCGTTGACGGCGAAAGGGTTGAAAACTGAGCGTTTATCCCGCTTGACGCATCCCGTGTCCGACGGGCCGCGCCTGCACTCAGACCCCGATTTCAGCGCCGGGAATCATCCCGGCACGGATGGCTGTATTTTTCTGATTTAGAATATTAACAGACGATAAAAGACGGAGAACTCACATTCTCCGTCTTTTATCGGATGGCTCTGTAATTGTTGCTCACAAATTGCAGATGCATAATATTAGCTGGATATTACGCAACCTTATTATATCCGCCGCTTGCTGCAATGTCAATACCTTTTTTTCAAAAATCCGGACTTTTTTTGAAAAAACGCTCCCGTATATCCGGCGCGGGGCAAAACGGTCTGATGAATATTTGAAAAAAACTATTTACTTTTTCACCGGATTGTATGTATAATTATAATGTCTCATCATTTTTACTCTATGAGGTGCAGCGATGGAAAAATTAAAACTCAGCATAGCCGGCGAGAGCTACGCCATTTCAACCGATGACGACGTTGAGTATATGACCGGCGTTGCCGGCGAGGTTGATGAAAAAATCAGAGAAATCCTTCAGAGCAGCGGCAGGATATCCATAACCCAGGCCGCAACCCTTACCGCGCTTGACTTTGCCGACAGATTCAAAAAATCCGAGGCAACCTGCGAGAACCTCAGAAGCCAGATAAAATCCTACCTTGAGGATGCGGCCAGGTCGAGGACCGACGCGGAGATCGCAAGGCGCGAAAACGAGCGGCTTCAGAAGGAAATAGCGGCTCTCAAAAAACCGAAATGATCAAACCCGAAATTCTCGCTCCCGCCGGCGGTCCCGACAGCGTTGAAGCGGCCGTCAGGTGCGGAGCGGATGCCGTTTATATCGGCGGAAAGTCTTTCAACGCGAGGCGCAATGCCTCAAACTTCGGCGGCGATGAAATAGCGGATGTCATCCGTTACTGCCACGGCGCCGACGTGAAGGTATATATAACTCTCAACACCCTCGTGACCGACAGGGAGCTCGGGAGCGCCTGCGAAGAGATAAAGCGCGTGTGTGAGGCGGGCGCGGACGGCATAATAGTCCAGGATACGGGAATTGCCCGTCTGATAAAGAAAATATGCCCGGATATTCCGCTTCACGCCTCAACCCAGATGACCGTCAACAGCCCCTTCGGCATAAATCTGCTCGCCGAATCGGGATTCTCTCGCACCGTCATTCCGCGCGAGGCCTCCCGCGAAGAGATTGAGAATATATCCGCGAATACGGATATCGAGCTCGAGTGCTTCGTCCACGGAGCTCTCTGCATGTGCCTTTCGGGGCAGTGCCTTATGAGCAGCGTTTTAGGGGGCAGAAGCGGAAACAGAGGGCTTTGCGCCCAGCCGTGCAGGCTGCCTTTCGGCGTGAACGGCAGGGGCGGAAACAACCTGAGTTTAAAGGATCTCTCGCTCATAGATTCGCTTGATGAGCTCGCCCGCGCAGGCGTGATTTCTTTCAAAATAGAGGGGCGGATGAAGAGGCCCGAATATGTTGCCGCGGCGGTAACCGCCTGCAGAAACAGGCTTTCGGGGACTCCCGACAAATCTGTCACGGACGCTCTCGGCTCGGTGTTTTCCCGCTCGGGATTCACGCGCGGCTACTATGATTCAAAGCTGTCAAAGGATATGTTCGGAATCAGGACGAAGGAGAATGTCCTCGATTCGGGCGCAGTGCTCGGAACTCTCTCTCATCTCTACGACAGCGAAAAACCGCTACTCCCCGTCAGAATGTTTTTCACGCTCAGAGAAGGGGAATATCCCCTGCTCCGCGCGGAATATAAGGAATATATAGCGGAAATCCGCGGCGGCGAAATGCCGTCAAAGGCGGTAAACAGGGAGCTGACGGACGGTGAAGCCGTATCGCGTCTGTCAAAATGCGGCGGCACACAATTTTACGCGGAGAGCGTTGAATGTGAAATCGCTCCCGGTCTCTATATGTCCGCTTCGGCGCTGAATTCTCTGAGAAGAGACGCGCTCGCGGCGCTTGAAGAGGCCCTGATCGCGCGCGAACCTTATAATATATACGATTGCGATTTATCCTTCGCTCCTCACAGGGCGGCGGAAAAGAGAAAGCTTCACATAAGATTTTTTGATTATAACGAAATCCCCGAAGGCGTGAAGGCGGACAGAGTCATCATCCCGCTCAATACGCCCGCAAGCATCGTAAAATCCCTGCTCAGAGACTGCGGAGAGGTCGCCGCGGAAATACCCGTGCACGTTTTCTCTTCGGCGGATAAATATATTGAAGAATTAAAAAGACTCCGCTCGCTCGGAGTTAATCTCGCCGTTGCCGGCAACATCGACGGCATAGGCATCGCGAAAAGTCTCGGAATGCCGTTTGCGACGGGATTCGGCATGAATATCTTAAACAGCGTTTCTCTCGGAGTGATGCGGGACGCGGGCGCAAGGGACTGCCTTGTTTCCGCCGAGCTCAAGCTCCCGGATATAGCCGCTCTCGGCGGTGAAATCCCGCGCGGAGCCGTCGTTTACGGCCGCCTGCCTCTTATGGTAACGAGAAACTGCCCAGTCAGAAACAAAATCACCTGCTCCGCCTGCGGAAGGCAGAGTTATCTCGAGGACCGTCTCGGGAAGAAATTCCCTGTGCGCTGCTCAGACGGGTTCAGTTATATATTCAATTCCGTTCCGCTGTGTATGACCGACAAGCCCGGAGACATACGGAATACGGATTATGATCTGATATATTTCACAACGGAAAATAAAAATGAAGCGGAATTCATAATCGGGGATTATCTCGGCGAGAGAGCACCCGGCTATGAATACACAAGGGGCCTGTATTACAGGAACATACTCTGAAACTATGAAAAAAAGACCGCCCGAAAAACCGGAAAAAGGAAAGAATACTCTCCCCGGCTATGTCGTCAAGGCGCTCGGGGAAAAAGGCCTTGACGCCGGCGGAGCCCTGTTTTCCATCAAGGGAGATATGGACTCCGAAGCCTGCTACAAGGATACCAGGCTGTTCTTTGACGAAAAGGGACTGTATCTTGCCTTCTGCCGTGAAAAAACGGTCAAGCCGAAACACGGGCACGTCCCGCCCGACCCGGAAATAACCGTAGATAAAATCATCGCCGTTCCTGCGGAGGAAGCGGATTCTCTCTCCATAGAGAGATACACCTCCACGGGGCGGCTTATTATGTCCTGCGGAGAAGAAACCTCCCCGCTGACTTATTTTTCACCGGGCCTCGCGGGAGAATTCGACAAATTCGCGAGAGTATTCAATACATATAAAGAAACGGGCGAAGTGAAGCTCCCGGATGACGGCGCCGGGGACGAAAACAAATGCAAAAAATGCGGCGCCCCCTGCCCTCCCGGCAAGGATTTCTGCCGTAAACACGATAAAAACAAAGGCACGGCGACAAGGCTCATAAAGTTCTTCGGCGGCTATGTTCCGCAGATTGCGGTTATTCTCTTCTTTATGATTCTGAATTCCGCGACCAACGTGCTTGTACCCCAGCTGAGCACAAGGGCGCTCTACGACGATGTGCTCGCGAACGCCGGAGACACCGTGCTCGCGGAGAGTCTCAAGGCTCTCGGAGTGCTTGTGCTGACCGTAGTCGGCATAAGGCTTCTGAAGGTTTTGCTCACAATGATTCACGACTATATGTCGGCGTCAATCCTGCCGCGCGTGATGTACAGCCTCAAGGTTAAAATCTTTGAGGCGATGCAGCGGCTTTCAATCGGATTCTATTCCTCAAAGCAGACCGGCTCGCTTATGGACAGAGTCACGAGAGACGCCACCAATATCTACTGGTTCTTCACCGACGGAATACCGAGGCTGATACTTGACGGCACAACGCTTATAGGCGTTCTTATCGTTATGTTCATGATGAGCCCGAAGCTCAGCTTAATAGCACTCGGCACAACTCCCGTCCTTTTGTTTACGCTCATCGCGGGCAACAAATTTTTCAGACGGCTTCATCACAGGGTCTGGGTTACCCGCTCCCGCGCAAGGTCGCTGGTCAGCGACAACATCAACGGCCAGAGGATAATCAAGGCCTTCGCCAAGGAAGAGGATGAATCCGAGCATTTCGGCGAGCTTTCGCGCGATGTGATGAGCGCCGAAATCAAGGTCGGCCTCTCGGAGGCGACGCTCTTCCCCCTGCTCGACATAGTCGCCCTGCTCATCACCACCATCGTGCTCGGAGTCGGCGGAGTAATGGTCGCGAAGGGCGAAAACAATATGACGACCGGTACCCTGCTGAGTTTCATCGTCTATGTCAATATGCTCAAGGAGCCCTTCGGCTTCCTCTCGTGGATTTCAAACTGGTGGGCAAGGTGCTCGGATTCGGCGCAGCGCGTCTTTGAAATAGCGGACGCGATACCCGAAATCACCGAGAAGGAAGACGCCGTCGGCTTTGAAAACCTGCGCGGAAGCATTGAAATAAGCGAGCTCGAGTTTGAGTATGAGCCGGCGAAGCCCGTCATCACCAAAATGAATCTTCACGTCGAAGCGGGCACGATGCTCGGTATAGTCGGAAAAACGGGCGCGGGAAAGACGACAATCGCAAACCTTATCGCCCGCCTCTATGACGCAAAAGAAGGCAGCATAAAAATAGACGGAATCGATGTCAGGGATCTGAAGCTCGGCGAGCTTCGCAAGAATATCGGTCTCGTCTCGCAGGATATTTACCTCTTTATCGGCTCGATAGCCGACAACATCAGATACGCTAAGCCCGGCGCCTCTATGGACGAGGTCATAGCCGCGGCGAAGGCGGCCTGCGCGCACGATTTCATAATGAAGCTCCCCGACGGCTATGAAACAAGAGTCGGCGCGGGCGGGCAGTCCCTCTCGGGAGGAGAGAAGCAGAGAATATCAATCGCCAGGACAATAATACAGAATCCCAAAATACTGATTCTCGACGAGGCGACCGCGGCGATGGATACCGAAACCGAGCGCAATATCCAGCGCTCTCTCTCGTCCCTCTCAAAGGGCAGGACAACTATAGCGATAGCCCACAGATTATCGACTCTCAGAGACAGCGACTATCTCGCGGTCATCAGCGAGGGCACCATAGTAGAATACGGCACCTATCAGGAGCTCATGCGGCTCAAAGGCGAATTCTTCCGCCTCTACAAGATTCAGTCCGAAGCGCTCAAAACCATCGGCATCGGCGGAGACGGCGAAGAAACCGGAGAAGATTCACAGGAGGAGACACATCATGAGTGACAATATGCAGACAATTTCTCCCGACGCTCTCAGAACAGAATATGTTTCCCCCGCGCAGTGCGAGTTCTTCACGGGCAGTTCCGGATTTCTCGGCGCGAGGATAAACGGCACGGAATACAGGCGCGTTATTCTCATGAGAGCCCTTCCCCTCACCCGCCCCGATGAGTATATCTGCATCAGCGATGTCGAAAAGAACGAGCTCGGCATCATCGAGAAGCTCTCGGATTTTCCGCCGGAGCAGCGCGAAATGATAGAGAGCGAGCTGTCAAAGCGCTATTTCTGCCCGGTCATCACAGAGATAAAATCGGTCAGGGAAAAATTCGGCAATTTTTATTTTGACGTGATGATAGGCGAGCGCAAAAAGAATTTCACCGTAAAGAATATCTCAAAGAATATCCGCTATCACGGCAGCGGATTCGATATAATCGATATAGACGGAAACAGATACAATATCCCCGATTACAGTCAGATATCCGGAAAGAGCAGACGAAACCTCGACCCTTATATTTATTGATTGGAGCAATATGGTAACCGAAGTCGCGTTTGACATGAACGGCAAAGGGGAATACTGCGACGGTATTCTCGCCTTTGACGGCAGATTCATAACTGCGAAAGCAGAAGGCAGCGAGCTTTTCCGCCACGAGGCGGGAGAGCTGGTTATGCGCACCTATGTCGGCTGCGGCGAGCTTGAGATTATGCCCGGGGGCTCCGAAGGAGACCCGGCCGAGAGCATAACGGTCTGCCGCTACTCGATGACGCGCGTTGAGGAAATCGGAGAATTCTGCAAGGTGGTCAATTACTTTGTCAGGACCGGTGAGCACCGTGAAATAAACAAAACCGGCTTCAGAATCTGCCCGCATTGCGGCAGGCACTACGCGAAGGGAATGACGACCTGCCTTTTCTGTGCGAAAAAGACATATCTTATCAAGAAGCTCTTTGCCCTCTCGAAGCCCTATCTCCCCTCTCTGACCGTTTCGGGTCTCTTTATTATCCTCTCATCAATCTGCTCGGCCCTTCTCCCCGTTTTCAATCAGAAGCTCGTTGACGATTATCTCAACGCCTCGGGCATTCCCCGCGATACCGTGATAAAGGGCGTAATAACAATCGCCGCGCTTATGGGCCTCGCGCAGATACTCTCAAATGTCTTTAATATTATCAGCAACCGCAGGGCGAATGTTATCGGCGGCAGGATTTCAGATGACCTGAGAACGCTGGTCTATGATAAAATGCAGACTCTTTCGGCCTCGTCGATGTCGGGCAGGACCTCTGGCGACCTTCAGACGAGAATCCTCAGCGACACCGAAAAAATCAAGCAGTTTATAACCGAGCAGGGCATGTATCTGATATCGAGAGCCGTTATGTTTGCGGTCATTCTCGCGATTCTGCTGAGCATCAGCCCGTCCCTGACGGTTGTGGTGCTGCTTCCTATCCCCGCAGTGCTTTGGGCGATGACGAAATTCTGGGTGGTTATAAAGTCCAGATACGAAAAGCAGTGGAGAAGAGAATCAAGGGCGACCTCGATTCTTCACGATATAGTCAAGGGAATCCGCGTGGTCAAGACCTTCGGCAGTGAAAAACGCGAAATCGAAAAATTCGCCGACGCCTCAAAGAAGGTTGCTGATATTCAGACGAGCAACGAGCATCTCTGGGCGCTGACATTCCCGCTGCTGTTCTTCTTTATGGGAATAGGCGAATTCTTCGTGATTTATTTCGGCGGCAGGCAGGTGCTCACGGGCAGCATCTCCATAGGCGAGCTGCTTGCCTTCAACCTTTATCTCGCTTATATTTATGAGCCCCTCAGATGGATGTCAACCCTGCCCAGACGCCTGGGCGAGGTATCGACGAGCCTTATAAAAATATATGAAATCATAGACGAGAAGCACGATGTCAACGACGCGGAGAATCCCCTGCCCGCAAGGCTTGACGGCGATATGGCCTTTGAGAATGTCCAGTTCGGATACAAGGCCTATGAGCCCGTGCTCAGGGATATAAACCTGACCGTGAATCAGGGCGAAATGATAGGCCTTGTCGGTCACTCCGGAGCTGGAAAGAGCACCTTTATCAATCTTGTGCTCCGCCTGTATGATACCGACAGCGGCAGCATTAAAATAAAAGGCACCGACATAAAGGATATTTCACTGACGGACTACCACTCCAAGGTGGGCGTCGTATTCCAGGAGACATTCCTCTTTGCCGGGACCGTCTATGACAATATAGCCTACGCAAGGCCGGGAGCGACACCCGCCGAGGTCATTGCCGCCGCAAAGGCCGCAAACGCGCACGATTTCATAATCGATCTCAGCGACGGCTACAACACCGTAATCGGCGAGGACGGCCACACTCTCTCGGGCGGAGAGAGGCAGAGAATCTCGATAGCGAGAGCCGTGCTCAGGAATCCCGAAATACTGATTCTCGACGAAGCGACAAGCGCCCTCGACCCCGAAACGGAAGAGGCCATTCAGGACGCTCTCGCGCGGCTTGTGAAGGGCAGGACCACCTTCGCGATAGCACACCGTCTCTCCACTCTGAGAAACGCCGACCGCCTTGTCGTCATAGAAAAGGGCAGAATAGCAGAGGTCGGGACTCATAACGAGCTGATGAAAAAGGGCGGAATTTACGCTTCGCTCGTTATGGCGCAGCGTCAGACCGCGAAACTTCACTGACGGGCTTCGGATAATAATATTCAACGCCGTGCGGCGGCTGCCGCACGGCGTTCTTTTTTATATGAGCTTTAACTTGAAACGTGATTCTTTACCAGATTTTTGAAATGCTTGCCCTTATGCTCATAGTCTTTATATACATTATAGCTTGACGCGGCGGGAGACATAAGGCAGCTTTTTCCTCTGGGCGTGAGGGCAAAGGCTTTGTTCACGGCGGAATCCATATCCTCGGCGAGGATTATATTGCCGCTGTAGCCTCTGTTGGCGAGCTTCGTGCATATCTGCCTGCCCGTGTCGGGGATACCGATGAGATTCGAAATCTTTTTTTTGAAAAGATAATTCTCAAAATCATCGAGATCGACTCCGACGGACATTCCGCCGAATATAAGGGTTTCGACATCCTCTATCGCCTCAACGGCGCAGATTGTCGCCTGCGGGATGGTTGCGATGGAGTCGTTGTAAAACTTGATTCCCTCATACTCGCCGACAAATTCAAGGCGGTGCTCAATTCCCTTATAGTCCATAATCGCGCCGCAGATATCCTTCTCGCTGATTCCGAGCCGCCTTGCGGCCGCCGCGGCGAGAAAGGCGTTCTTTATATTGTGATTCCCGAGAAGGTAATCATTCTGCTCAACTGCCTCATAAACGCTCTCATATCCGTTGATATCGGATGCGACCTTTATGACGGTCGAGGGTATCTCGGAGAAGCTGCAGTAGCCGTCATAGCTCTGCGAGGCGTTGCAGATGAAATAATCGTCCGCCGTCTGGTGGCGCACTATATTGAGCTTCGCCGTGACATAGCCGGTGAAGCCGTTATGGTGCTCTATATGCTCGTGATAGATATTTGTCAGCACGGCGATATGTGGCGACGCCGTGGTGAATTCAAGCTGCCTCGACGACATCTCGACAATGGCGACATCGGGCTGCTTATCCTCAAGGGAATCGAGGGCGGGGAGCCTCACGTTGCCCACGAGAATCGCGTTCTTGCCCGACCTTTTGGCCATATTATAGAGGAGAGTCGCGACGGTCGTCTTTCCCTTGGTGCCCGTGACGCCAACGCATACGCAGTCGGAATATTTAAGGAAAAGGTCCGTCTGACAGGTCAGTATGACTCCCTTCGGGATAATATACTCCGCGAGGGAAACTCCGGGCGTCTTTATGACAACATCATATTCACCGATGCTGTCATTGATATAGTCCTTCCCTGTGTAGAGAGTAACGTGTTTGTCATCGAGCTCAATCTGCTTGATATCGCTGATGCCTATCTCCTTTTCGGGGAGGTGCCTGCGGATTATGTCATAGGTTGACCTGCCCTCCCTGCCGAAGCCGAGGATGAGCACCTTGTGACTGTCAAGAAATTCGATTAAATCACTGAACATAATAACTCACTGATATCTCACATACTTGATTGTAAAGCATTCCGATTTGATTGCCCTTCCGAGAAGCTTTTCGCGGAAGTTGTTGCCGCTCATCGCGACGCCGCAGACGTTTATCTGGTCAACATAGCCGATTGAGCTGCTGTAAGCGCCGTCGTGATATAGGATTCTGAGCCAGGTTGAGGGGTCCTTGCCGAGCTCCTGCCTGTCTCCGACAACGGCTCTGATAAGGTTTCTCATACGCTCGACGGAGAATTCCGCCGTGCTTATTTCAACGGTTTCGGGGCTTGTGACACCGCCGTTGAGATAAGGCAGGCTCATACCCCAAACGGATTTTGAGGATGCGGTTTTACCCGCGACCGAGGCGCAGTAAACGGTATTCGCATATTTGCCGTTGTAGCTGACATATATGGCGTGAGGCTGCTCGTCCTCGGATTTGATATGAAGGACCTCGAAAACGGCCTTCTCGACCTGAGTTCCCTTATAGTTGAAATAAGGATCAAACGCCTGGTTTGAGTTGAAGCTGTTATATCTGCCGAAGGTGTAGGCGGCTATGGCCTGGGCCTTGAGCGCCTCAAAGGGCGAGCTGTGGCCTATCTCGGGCTTCACCGTCCTGCAAAGGAAGGCGACGAGAGTCATAGTCACGCCCTGCCTTGTGACCTCGGCGGGGGTATTCTTGTCAACGGCAAGCGTTGTTCCCTGATAGTAGTGAGTCAGAATCTGGTTGCAGGTCCATCCCTTGTTGGCGTAGGCGATGGCTCCGCGCTGGCTCATTCCGACACCGTGACCGTAGCCGTAGCAGGTGAATACGAATTTGCCCTCGCTTCCTGACTGAGCGGTTTCGGAGGAGGCGGCCTGAGTCGTGCTCTCGGGCGCCGTCACATCCTTGACGGGTCTCTCGCGGGTAGTTCTCTCTCTCGTTGTCAGCTCTCTGATTCTCCTTGAGCCCGAGGAAAGAGTCGTGCTCTCTCCCGCATCCGCCGTTTCGGAGGAAGCGGAGGTGTTCTCGACCTCGGCGAGTATCGAGGAGAGCGCGTTTGAGATTGTGGAGGCAACCTTCAGAGTGGTCGCTCCCTGTCTGAGATTCTCTATTATGCCGGAGGCATCGGTCGTGAACTGGCCGTTCGCGGCGTTTGTTCTCACTCCGCCTCCGCTGTATGTCGTGTTGATTTCGTCAAAGACGGCCGAATCGGCATCGCTCGCGCTGAATACGGGCACTACCTCTCCGAATTCATCGCCCAGCTCCGTTGAATCGGTCTGCGTCGCTTCGCTCTCGCTCGTGACAACATCGGCCGAGGTGCTCTCGGAGGCCGGCTTGTTTCTGCTCATACTGCTCCTGAATACCGCGATTCCGACGCCCAGGCACACAAGAGCCGCTACCGCAAGGCAGAGAATAATCGCTATGAGCGGCTTTGAGCTGTTGCGCACGGGCTTCATTTCGGGGACTTCGACCCCAGTGTCAACGCAGTCCGCGAGCATCTCGATAAGCCGTATTGTCGCGGCCTTCGCGGTCTGCGGTTTTTCTTCGCCCTCAAGGGCGTGTATAACCTCGATGCGGGCGGCCTCTTCGCCCGAAACGGCGACGGTCACGTTGCCCTCTTCATCTACGCCCGAAATGGCAACGCCGTAATCGGCCTGAGCCAGATCGCGCGCCGCCTTCGCGGAATCCGCCGCAAATCTGACGGGCTCTTCGCCCTGCCCGTTCTCCGGCTCAACGGAAATGAATACGTTTTCGCCTATGCCGGAATTGCGGGTGACGTTCATAAGGGCCTTCGAAAGACCCGAATCCGAAACGCCGACGGTTTTTCCGCTCCGCTCTATTTTTCTTAGATTGTCCTTGAGTATTTCCGCCTCGGATTTTTCGGCTTCAAAAAACTCCAGCGCGCCCATTTCGGCAGCGCTCCTGACAGTATCAATGTCGAGCGGCAGAAGGACCACTTTGCATTTCTTCGTTTTGAAGGAAAAACCCGATCTGAGCCCGTCCGCGGAGGGATATACCCCGGCTCCCGACGGAAACGCCGTCTCTGTTTTAAGTTCTCTCGAATCCGCCGGAAGCAGATTGCCGAGCTTCTCGGAAACCTCCGCTGAATGCTCGAGCTTCGAGGGAAAACTCCTTAACAAAAGAAGCTTTATCTTGTTGAATCTTGCCGCGTCGGCGATAATAACGGTGTTTTCGCCGTGGACCGCGGACTTCCATGCTGATTTGACTGCTTCGCCTGCCGATGCATATTTGAATGCACCCGCTATTTCAGCCTTTCCTGCTATTTCGGAATAGATTACGCTTGCGGGAACCGCAAATTCATCTTCTCCCGGAAAATACAGTTTGACTGCTGCCTTCATAAAAATCACCCCGGTTAAGCGGATCTTCGGGAAACCGATGCTCTGTTTCCCTTTTTGTTTTGCCGCGCTCGCGGCAGACTTCTCGGATTATGCGCCTTTACGTATTGGCGCTCCACCTTGAATCATCCGCATAAGGATTGGTTTTTTTGTTGGCGTTGTACCACGCCTGCGGATATTTCGGATTGTCGTTGTTTGCTGCCTGCGATGTGTCGGGCACAGCGCCTTCGCCGTCTCTCTTGAGCCTCGCGATAATGACAAGACGCGCTCCGTCAAAGTCGTAGCAGCAGGTGGAGAGAGTGAGAATCTTGTCTGTTGAAGCGATATCCACACCCGTGGTGTAGAATTTTCTCTTATCCACCTCATTTATATATTCCACAAACTTGCTCTCTGAAATATCGAGCCAGTTGTAGGTGAACATATATCCGTTATCCTGCTGAGGAGTGGAATTCGTTATGAACGCCGCATATACGAACCAGGTATAGTCGCCGTATATGGTGTTGCACTCGATGACGGGCGATTTCTTGAAGGCGCTCAGGTATCTGTAATCCTCAAGCTTGCCGAAAATCAGATCGTCATAGTGCATATTGTGGCCGTAAATAACGGTATTCCTCGGAAGATTTTTGTAATCCTTGATTCTGTAGTCAAAGAAGGGCACACCGTATTGCGTACGCTTTTTATAGATATTCCTGTGGAGGTAGAAATCGTTATTGTCCGCGTGGGCAATGGGAAGGTCTATCTCAAGACCGGGTATCGAAATCCATCCTCTCAGGTCGCTGTTTATATCGTAGAGCTTCTTATACTTCGCCAGCATGCCGGCGGGGTATTTTGACTCCTCCTGCGCTACGGTCTGCCCGATATTGTTCTCGGGCGAGCGGACCACTATCTGCTGAACCTCCGACTGATGTTTCTTGAACATCATTGGCTCGATGATATATGTCTTTACAAGGAACGCCGAGCTGACGATAATCGTCACGACGGAGACGGCGAGCACTATCTTTCTGATTATCTCGCCGACCTTGGGATTCTTGCCCTCGGCAATCTTCCTGTCAATCTTTGCCCTGCGTTTTTCTTCCTTGGTGAGCTTTCCGTCATCCTCGATAATCTCAACGGGAACATTGCCGACGGTCCTGCCGCCCGAGCCTGAACCCGCGAGCAGGTCGTAAACCTGTATGGGAGGCTCCTGCGAGATGCCCGCCGCCGCGATTTCAACGGCGCCCGAAGGCTCCTGCGGGATATTGACGGTGAAATTCTCTTTCTTTCTGAAAGATACTCCTTCCGCCTGCTGCGGCTGCGCACCCGTCGGCGCGGGCGCGACGGGTTCTTTCTTTTCCGCTGCCGGCTCATCGCCGAGAAGAGCCGCAAGCTCCGCGTCAAATCCCTCGGCGTGTATATCCACATCGCCGGCGGATTTTTTCGGTTTCGCCGCCGGCGGCTTCTGCGGGCCGCTCTCTGACGGAACAACGGGCTTTATTTTTTCGTTCTTTTCGATATCTGAGATGATATTGTCAAAGGCCTGCTTGTTGTCGGTGTCGGCTTTAAGCTCGTCAATCATTGTGAAGAGCTCGTCCTTGCGGACCTCCGGCGCGTTCTGCGAATCCGAAGAGGCGCCCTTGCCTGCCTTTGAAATATCAATGTATTCCGAGGGATTTGCCCAGAAATCCCCTGCGGGGGAATTCCCCGCGTCGGTCTTCGGGACAGTCATCGAAGGGCCGGAATTCATTATGTCATCCATAAGATTCTGAATCTCGGCCTCGAGACTCTGCTCGGTCTCTTTGATATCGGCGCGCGGGCCCTCATACAGGGCCGAATTATCATCCTGACGGGTAAGAAAATTCCCGATGTCTATCTCGGCAATGGCTTCCTCATCGCTGAGGTTGCTTATGCCTTCGGGAGTTCCCGACGGTTTCTTTGTTTCGTCTGCCATATTTCCTCCGGTTTTCATAGTCGGATATCAGCAGCTGATATCTGAATCGGTTTTTTATGCCGCAATTCTTTTTCTTTTAATCTGTGCCTCTTACTCGGCGCTGGGCTCCCACCTCGTTGAATTCGCGTAGGGATTTGTCTTGCCGTTTCTTGTGTACCATACCTGCGGTCTGCGGTAATCGGGATTATTCTTTACGAGCGAGGTGTCTATGCTCTCATCCTCGCCCTCGTGAAGAAGGCGGCCGAGCACGACAAGCCTTGTATCGACGCTCTTGCCGAGATCGTAAATACAGGTTGAGAGCGTGATTACCTTATCGGTCGGCTCGAGCGACACGCCCGTATCATAGAGCGCTCTCTCTTTGACCTGAGCGATATATCCGACCATATTCCTGTCGGACATATCGGGATAGATATAGTTGAAGAAATATCCCGCGTCGTCGGCGGGGTTTACCGCCGAATAGAATACCGCGCAGATTTTGTATGTATATTCGCCCGTGAGGGTGGAATATTTAATCAGAGGATTCTTTTTGAAATGGTCGGGGTTTCTGTAATCATAGAGCGAGCGGAATGCCTGCTTGGGGATATTGTCCGCCTTGCCGGTAGTGTGACCGTGAATGACCATATTCTTTGAGAGACCGCCCGTGCCGTCGCAGCGGTAGTCAAGGAACAGGCTGCCGTAGAGCCTGCCCGAGGTCTCCCAGGTCCTCGTCTCATAAAAGTCATAGTAAAGATATCTGTCGTTGTCATCGGACTGAAGCACGGCCGTATCTACCTCGGTGCCCGGGATTGACAGCCAGCCGGCAAGGCTCTTGTTAACCGCGTAGACCTGCTTCAGGGACGGGAGAATTCCCTCGGGATACTTGACCCCCTTCATATTGTTGGGCACAATGGACGAAAGCTTTTCGGCAAGCTTTCCGGTGCCCGCTCCCTCTTCGAGTCTGAACGGTACCTCGCGCTCGATAACGGTCACTTGCCTGGGCATGAAATTGACCGCCGTAAGCGCCGCGAAAACCAGCGCCGCCGCCGCGAGCACACAGCTCAGAACGATAAAAATCTTATTGCTTTTCATTTCACAACTCCGTTGTAAGATATTTCTTTACCAGATTCAGCGCCCGTGAGGCCGCCGTATATCTGTTATAATCTCTGTCATTTCTTCCGGTTTCAATTTTTTCGCATCTTGTGACATCCGCCGAATCAAGCGCGATGTAAATCAGACCGGGGGCTTTCCCTTCCTCGTCTGCATCGGGGCCCGCGAAGCCCGTGACCGAGATGCCTATATCGGCTCCGCTCCTTCTGCGGATTCCCTTTGCCATCTCGACGGCGGTCTCTTCGCTGACCGCGCCGAAGCGCTCAAGGGTTTCGTGACTGACGCCGAGCTCCCGCTCCTTGACCTCGTTTGCGTATGTGATTACGCCGTGTCTGAATACGGAGCTCGCACCCGGGATGTCGGTGATTCTCTTTGCGACAAGGCCCGCCGTGCAGCTCTCGGCCGTTGCGAGAGTGAGACCCGCTTTTTTGAGCATCGGGACAATCGCGTCCTCTATATTCTTGCAGTCGATACCGTATATGTACCGCCCGATTTTTTCTTTTATCTGCGCTATGACCCCGGCGGTCATCTTCTCGGCCTCTTCGGGGGTATCCGCTTTCGCCGTGACGCGCAGAAACGCTTCGCCGATTTTGCAGTAGGGAGCGACGGTCGGGTTGCTGCCGTCAATCAGGTCGCGGAATTCCTCGGCGAGACCGCTCTCGCTTATACCGATTGTCCTGACCTCGTGAGAGACTATCGCGCCCGAGCGGTATTCGCTCAGATAGTCAACAACTTTGTTTTCGAATATCTCTCTCATTTCGTAGGGCGGACCGGGCAGAAGGACGATGCATTTGCCGCCCTTTTTCATTCCCATACCCGGCGCTGTGCCGTGGGTATTCTCGAGAATCGTGCCCCCGGCGGGAACATAGGCCTGCTTGAGATTGCTCTGAGGCATCTCCATTCCCTTGTTTTTGAAATATGATGTGATTTTGTCAGCGGTTCCGCTGTCAAACTCAAGCTCAAAACCGAATTCCCTGCAGCAAATCTCGGCCGTAATGTCATCGGGCGTCGGCCCGAGGCCTCCCGTAGCGATTACGATATCGCTCCTTGAGAGGGCGGTCCCGACCGCGGCGGCAAGTCTTTCGGGGTTGTCTCCGACTGTCGTCTGATGCAGAACGGAGATTCCCATCTGAGCCAGACGCTGAGAGAGATATTGAGCGTTGGTGTTGAGTATGTCGCCGAGCAGCAGCTCGGTGCCTACCGATAAAAGTTCGCAAACAGCCATTTTTCCGGCTCCGTTTCAGTCAATCACAACGAGGCGCGCCGTCTTCGCCGCCTCCTCGACCATAGGCCTCCAGTCAAACGCCTCTTCGGCTTTTTCGACATAATCAAGAGTGGGCCTTGTTCTCGGATGTCTGGGCGTGAAGACCGTGCAGCAGTCCTCGTAGGGAAGTATTGAAAGATCGAATGTATCTGTCTTGTTTCTGGAAATATCTATTACTTCATCCTTATCCATACCTATAAGAGGTCTGAATACGGGAATTTCGCAGACCTTGTCTGTGCAGGCGATTGCGGGCATCGTCTGGCTCGCCACCTGACCCACGCTCTCGCCCGTGATGAGCGCGCCGGCGTTTTCTCTCGCGGCGATAATCTGGGCCACTCTCATCATCATACGGCGCATTATCACGGTGAATATATCCTCGGGGCAGTTATCCTTTATGCTCTCCTGGATTTCGGTGAAATGCACCACCCGGAGACCTATCCTGCCCGAGAAGGCGGCAACCTTTGAGAGGAGTTTATGCACCTTCTGCTCCGCCATTTCGCCGGTGTAGGGGGGCGAGGCAAAATGGACCGCCGTGAGCGAGAGTCCTCTTTTTGCCATCATATATCCGGCAACGGGGCTGTCGATACCGCCCGAGATGAGCAGGAGCGCCTTGCCCGCGGAGCCTGTCGGCATACCGCCCGCGCCTTTTATCTGCCTGCCGTGAATAAACGCCTCGGTGTCTCTTATTTCTATATTCACAACCGTATCGGGGTTGTGGACGTCAACCGTCAGGTGGGGGAATTTATCGAGCAGATAACCGCCCGCCTGATTGCAGATTTCGGGGGATGTGAGCGGGAATTTCTTATCGGACCTCTTGGCCTCCACCTTGAAGGTCGAGGCGCATTCGAGCTCCTCCCCGAGATACTCCGCCGTCACCGCGAGGATTTTCTCAAAATCCTTTTCGCAGGCAACCGCCCTTGAAAAAGCGGCGATTCCGAATATCTTTTTAACCGTTTCAACCGCGGCGTCGAGGTCGGTATCCTCATTCTCCGTGGCCGCGATTATCGTGGACTGCTGAACATTGAAGGTGAATCTGCCTGTTTTTGACAGGCGGTGCTTCATATTTTTAATGAGCATATCCTCGAAGGTCCTTCTGTTGAGGCCTTTGAGGGCGAGCTCGCCGTTTTTTATAAGGAGAACTTCTTTCATTTTATATTCCTTATCTCTTTTTTGCCCAGAGAAATCATCTCTGTGAGGTAATCTATTTCTTCTTTTGAAGTGAATCTTGAGAAGCTTATACGAAGGGGCGTTTCGGCTCTCTCGCGGGGGAGCCCCATCTCGGAAATGACCCTGCTCTTTTTCCCTTTTGAGCAGGCGGAGCCGCTCGAGACGCAGATTCCCTTTGAAGAGAGGAAGTTGAGCATCGGCTCGGATTTGATTCCCAATACCGAAATGTTTGTTATATAAGGAAGGGCGTCGCCGGGCGAATTCACGGCAATGCCGCCCTCTTCTCTGAACCGTTCAATCATATAATCGCGAAGCTCTGTTATCCTCAGCAGCTCCCCTTTTATATCGGTCAGCGCCGCCGCCGCGGCTCCGAACCCCGCAATAGCGGGCATCGGCTGAGTTCCGGGGCGGAGCTTCTGCTCCTGGCCTCCGCCGAAAACAGAAGGCAGTATCGAAACATCCCTGCCGACATAGAGCGCTCCCGCGCCCTTGGGGCCGTGAATCTTGTGTGAGCTGACGGTCATCAGATTGACTCCGAGGGATTTCGGCCTGACCTCGAGCTTCCCGTAGGCCTGCACCGCGTCGCAGTGTATCAGCGCGGGGGATTTTGCCCTGGCGGCCGCTCTCCTTGCCGCTCTGACGGGCAGGACAGTACCGACCTCGTTATTGACATACATCATTGATATAAGCACGGTATCGGGGGTGACGGCTTCGTAAAGAGCTTCTTCGCTCACCCTGCCGTATCCGTCAACGGGCAGGCGGATTATCTCAAAGCCCTCTTTTTGAAGGGCGCCGAGCGTGTCGTAAACGCTCGGGTGCTCAATCGCGGTCGAGACGATTCTGCTGCCGAATCGGCGCATCTTTTTTGCCGCTCCGGTAAGGGCGAGATTGTTGCTCTCGGTGCCTCCCGAGGTGAAATAAATCTAATCGTCATCGCAGCCGAGAGAGGCGGCGACGCTGTGTCTCGCCTTCTCGAGAAGGGCCGAGGCGGAGACTCCCGAATAGTGGAGCGAGGACGGATTTCCCCACCCGGTTTCCAGGGCGGAAACAACCGCTTCGATTGCCTCCCCGCAGGGTTTTGTTGTTGCGCTGTTATCAAGATAAGCCGTCGTGAGTCTCACCGTCCCTGTGCATATAATCCTGTGTATTATACTACAAAACGCAGGCGAATTCAAGTGTTTTATTTTAACAGGTAATTATTAACATTTTTAATATAATGTTATAAGATTATTTTAACATATTTTATTAAAATGCTTGATTTACATTGTGCTGTTGTGATAAAATATGCTTTAAAGCAGACGGTGTCCGGGCGGTGTTTTGCGCGGATATTTCCGTCAATACGGGCGAAAGGCGGTGGCAAGATGAAAAAAATCCTTATAGCCGAGGACGAGCAGCGGATGAGAAGACTCGTCTGCGATTTCCTCAAAAAATCCGGATATGAAACCCTCGAGGCCGCCGACGGCAGGCAGGCCGTTGCCCTCTTCAGGGCAAACAGCGACATAAGCCTGGTCATCTGTGACGTCATGATGCCTGAGATGGACGGCTGGGAGGTCTGCAAGGCGATAAGAAAGACAAGCAACATCCCCATAATCGTGCTCACGGCGAGGACTCAGGAATTCGACGAGCTCGTCTCATTTGAAAGCGGAGCGGACGATTTCATCACAAAGCCCTTCAGCATGCCGGTATTCATAAAGAGAGTCGAGGCGCTGCTCAAGCGCTCCGGTATGCCCAAGGAGGATAACCCCGCCGAAATAATCGAAATCGACGGTCTCCGGCTCAACATCCCCGCTCACGAATTCACCCTGGGCGGCAGGGAGCTCGACCTTAAAATCAAGGAATACAGTATCCTCGAAAAGCTCATCTCCAACCCCGGAAGGATTTTTTCGCGCGATATGCTTCTCGACGATATATGGGGCGTTGATTTCACCGGAGACAGCAGGACCGTCGATTCGCATCTCGCCCGCCTGAGGACAAAGCTCGGCAAGTGGGGCGAAGACCACATCAAGACCGTCTTCGGCGTAGGCTACAAGCTTGAGGTGAATTCATGAAAAAAATCATCTCGTTTCTGAGCGGAAGGATAAGAGTCAAGATTTTCGCGGCGCTCATAGCCGTGCTCACGGTATTCTTCATCCTCATCGCATGCGTGAGCGAGCCGCTTCTTTTCTATGTTTTCACAAGAAACACCTACGGCTCTCTGACGGATGTTGCCGAGGCGATAGACTTCCTCGTCCCCGGCACAAGCACCTATTATTTCGATCTCTACGCCCTCGCGCAGAATTACGGAATAAATTTTGAAATAGTCAGCTCCGACGGCCTGCTCATTTATAAGAGCAGCGGCAACGGCTCCGCCGGCGGCGACGACCATTTCGCCTCGCCCGGCTCAATGAGCCCTGAATATGCGGGAATGGTGAATTCCGCGAAATATGCCGATAAGGAATTCAGCTATCCCAACTTCGAAATAAAGAAAATGGTCGCGACAAACGCGGATTATTTCGTCTATAACCGCGAGATTTCAACGGGAGACACGGTCTATGTTTACTACCCCGTTGCGGATGTCGAAAACATAGTCGGGGTCGCGGATACTGTCTATTCGATTTTTTCGATTCTCATAGTCGGCCTGCTCGGCGTGATTTTCTTCGTGCTCGTTTCGAGGCTTACAAAGCCGATAGTCGAAATCAACGGAATCACCAGAAACATGGCGGCGCTGAACTTTGACCGCAAGTGCAAGAATTACGGCGCCGACGAAATAGGCGAGCTCGGCAGGAGCATCAACACCCTCTCCGACAAGCTCGACGCCACGCTCCTCGATTTAAACGACAAAAACAGACAGCTCGAAAAGGATATTGAGCTGCGCCTCGCCCTTGACAACGCGAGGAAATCCTTTATCAGCAACGTTTCACACGAGCTCAAAACGCCCATCGCGATCATATCGGGCTACGCTGAAGGCCTTAAAGAGGGCATCAGCGACGACCCCGCCATCATCAGGGAATATTGCAATATCATAATGGATGAGAGCAGCAAGATGAACGAGCTTGTGCTCGAGCTTCTCGAGCTCTCGAAGCTTGACAGCAAGTCGCAGGATTTCAGGCCCGATTACTACGATATAGGCGAGAATGTCTCTCACGTTGCGGACCATCTCGCTCTTCAGATTGAGGATAAGGGAATCACCCTCATAAATAAAATTCCTCTCTCGCTCGAATGCTACGCGGAGGAGGACAAAATCGAAACCGTGCTCAACAACTACATCACCAACGCCATTTCACACTGCGGCGGCAAAAAAGAGATTATTCTCGATAGCGCCGACGCCGGAAACGGCTGTGTGAGAATCACGGTCTTCAATACGGGCGAGCATATATCCGACGAGGATCTGCCCGAAATATGGGATAGCTTTTACAGGGCCGACAAAGCCCATAACAGAAATACAAACCGCTTCGGTCTCGGCCTCTCGATTGTCAAGAGCATAATGACAAATCACAGATGCGCCTACGGAGCGGAAAACGTTGAAAACGGAGTCAGATTTTATTTTGACGTGCCGACAGGTCCCGATTATTATGAAACTGTTTAAAACCGCAATACCCGCGGCCCTGCTGATTCTGCTGCTTCTTCTCTCCTCCTGCGGGAAAGAGAGCGCAGGAATCATCGTGATAAACAATGTGGCCGCGCGAAACACAATAACATCCCCCGGCGACGACCTCTCCCTTCACTATTCGCAAAACAGAACCGACTTCATCGATTCGGGTATCTCATCCGGATTCATAGAGCTCTGGCTTGACGAAAAGACAAATTCATTCGGAATATTCGACAATTCCGCAGAGACTCTCTGGACGGCGCTGCCTCTCAAGACCGAGATGGGCACCGTCGGCGCGGAGGATTCCGGCATGATAACCCTGAAGGTAACGGGCGGCACGGATACCTATGTGCTCAACAGCCAGGATAATTCCGTAGCTTACGGCACCGCCTCCTCAAAGAAGACGGACACCGGTTGCGTTTTTTCCTATGACCTTTTCACATCCGCCGAAACAGCGGCGAAAAAGACCTTCTCTCAGTCCGACATAGGCTTTCACGCGGATGTCTCCGTCACCCTGACGGACGGCAGCATGAGAGTCGGCTGCAAATGGAAAAACCTGACCGGAAACAAGGACGCTTTTGTCGAGAGCGTTGACCTGCTCAATTTCTTCGGAGCTTACATAAACTCCGACAAGGATAATTTTCTCTTTGTCCCGGACGGATGCGGAGCGGTTGTCAACACCTCGGTCTTTGACGAATCCTTTGAATCGCTTTCATTCGCGGTTTACGGCGCCGACCCCTCGGCGGGCGCGGATTATTCGGGCTCTGCCGTAATCCCGTCATTTGGAATAAAGAGAGGCAGGACCGCTTTCGCCACCCTTATCGAAAAGGGAGACGCGGTGAGCGTAATCAAAGCCGAGAAGGCGAAGGGAATAACCACCTGCAACAGGGTTTATTCCTCATTCACGATAACGCCCGCGGATTACAGCGGCGACACTCTGTATATCTCAAAAGAGCAGACGGTTGACGAAATCGGGATGTGCTACAGATTCCTGTCGGGAGTCAACGCCTCCTATTCGGGAATGGCCTCGGCAATGAGAGAGCAGCTTATCAGAAACGGCGTGCTCTCCTCGCAGACGGCGCAGACCGACGACGATATACCCTTCTTCGTTACGCTGACGGGTATGGGCAAAAAGAGCGTCGCCTCGCTCGAATATATGAGCCCTCTCACGGATTTCGACGAGGCGCAGGATATGCTCGTGCGTATGAAAAACAAGGGCATCAACAATGTCAACATCCGCTACCGCGCCACAAGGACGGGCGGATTCGACGCGGTTGATATAAGGAGATCGCGCTATCTCTCAAAGCTCGGCGGCTCAAGGGGCTTCGCCTCGCTCTATGAATACATAACCAGCCAGAATATGGGGCTGTTTGTCGATACGGATTTATTCTCGTCATCAAAGGATTTCGGCAGAAGCGGCGCCGTGGGAATACACGGCGAAAAGCTGACCTGCACGCCGGATGACGCGATAATCCGCAATATGGGCTCGCAGCCCGGAATCCGCTATCTGCGCCGTATTTCGGGCATCAGAAACGCGGTCATATCCATTCTCTCGGATAATTCGGGCACCCGCACGGGTATATGTCTGAGCGGCGCGGGCGGGCTTCTTTATTCGGATTTCTCTCAGGGCGGTATGCTCCGCGAGCAGGCATCCGAAATGATAGCCGATATAATATCCCCGCTCTCGACCGGCAACAAGGTGATGATAGACGGCGGCAGCTTCTATATGCTCAAAAACGCGGATTCCGTCATCAATCTGCCCCTCACTACCGAGGTGGCGGCGAGCGGCGCCTATACTCCGGTGCCCTTCGTCCAGCTTGTTCTTCACGGCATCTCGAATTATTCGGGTACCCCCGTCAACGAGGCGGAAAACAGCCGCGAGGAGATGCTCCGCTGTATTGAATTCGGAGCCTGCCCTCACTATATGTGGAATTACACTCCCATCAGCGGAGTCGGCGAAAACGATATATACTACTATGACAACACCATCAACAGCGCGACTGAATTCTATTCGAGAGCAAACCTCGCCCTTCACGACCTGATGAGCGCGAGAATGACGGACCATTATAAAGTATCGGACGGTGTCTTCTGCACGGAATTCGACACCGGAGCGATGATATATGTAAACTACACCGACAAGGATTACTCCGTCAGGGGCGTCGTTGTCGAATCGGGAGATTTCCTGAGAGTCAATTAAGGAGTGATTTCAATGCCCTGCATCAAAACAACGGTAAGCAAAGAGATAAGCGAAAGCGCAAGAAACAGCCTAATCAAAAAATTCGGCGAGGCCATCGCCCTTTTCCCCGGCAAGAGCGAAACCTGGCTCATGCTGACATTTGACGACAATGTGCCCATGACGCTCGGCGGCGACGGCAGCGAGGACTGCGCCTTCCTTGAGGTCAGCATCTTCGGCTCCGCCCCGGCTCAGGCCTATGACAGGATGACCGCCGCCCTCACGGAGATTATCGGCGAGGAGCTCGGAATCGCGCCCGGCAGAGTCTATATAAAATATGAAGAGGCCGGCCACTGGGGCTGGAGCGGCAGAAACTTCTGAAATGAAAAACAGACCGACACTGCTGCTTCTCGCGGCCGCGCTTATCACGGCAGCCCTGCTTACGGCCTTCAAAGCCATAGATTTGTCGGCTTCGGAATCTTTGGAGCCGCAGACCGTTTCCTTCCCGCAGACTATACCGCAGACGGCCGTTATCCCGGATAAGGCAGTCCCCCGGAGTGAGGGGGCGGAGACGGCTCGGAGCGAAACTCCCGAGCGGGCGATGCCGAAGGTCAATATCAACACCGCGTCGGTGCAGGAGCTCGCGAGCCTTGACGGTATAGGCGAGGTCAAAGCGCAGGCGATAATCGACTGGCGCGAAGAAAACGGAGCCTTCAGAAGCATCGAAGAGCTCGCTATGGTAAACGGCATCAGCTACACTACAATAGAAGCAAATCTTGACAGAATCACGACAGATTAGGAGATGATACAAATGCCTTACGCAGACAGAACCGAAATCAGAAAGATTTATGATAACCCCGAAGCCTTTGCGGATAAGACCGTCACGGTTTACGGCTGGGTCCGCACCCTCAGGGATTCAAAGGCAATCGGATTCATAGAGCTCAACGACGGCAGCTCCTTCAAGGGAATTCAGGTTGTCTTCGAGGAAGCGAAGCTCGCGAATTACAAGGATGTGGCAAAGCAGAATGTCGGAGCCGCCCTCAAAGTCACGGGCACTCTCCTGCTCACTCCTCAGGCAAGCCAGCCCTTTGAAATAAACGCGACGGAGATTTCCTTCGAGGCGGCGTCAACTCCCGACTACCCTCTTCAGAAAAAGAGACATTCAGTTGAGTATCTGCGGGAAATCGCCCACCTCAGACCGAGGACTAATCTCTTCAACGCGGTCTTCAGAGTGCGCTCCGTTGCCGCCTACGCGATTCATAAATTTTTTATTGACCGCGGATTCGTATATGCTCACACGCCCCTCATCTCCTGCTCGGACGCCGAGGGCGCCGGCGAGCGCTTCAGAGTGACGGATTTCGACCTTGCGGATGTTCCCAAAACAGAGGACGGCAGCGTCGATTTCACTCAGGATTTCTTCAAGAAACCCGCCTATCTCACCGTTTCCGGTCAGCTTCAGGGCGAGATTATGGCCCTCGCTTTCGGCAAGATTTATACCTTCGGCCCCACCTTCAGAGCCGAGAAATCATACACCCAGCGCCACGCGGCGGAATTCTGGATGATTGAGCCCGAGATTGCTTTTGCCGAGCTCTCCGAAAATATGGACATCGCCGAGGCGATGATTAAATATGTAATAAACTATGTCATTGAAAACTGCCCTCAGGAGATGGATTTCCTGAATAAATTCGTTGACAAGGGTCTGCTTGAGCGCCTGAGCGCCGTTGCAAACTCCGATTTCGGCAGAGTCAGCTACACCGAGGCGGTCAAGCTCCTCGAGGAGCACAATGACGAATTCGAATACAAAGTCAGCTGGGGCATAGACCTTCAGACCGAGCACGAGCGCTACCTTACCGAAAAGATTTTCAAAAGGCCCGTTTTCGTCACGGACTATCCCAAAGAAATCAAGGCGTTTTATATGCGCCTTAACGACGACGGCAAGACGGTCGCGGCCTGCGACTGCCTCGTTATGGGAATCGGCGAAATCATAGGCGGCAGCCAGAGAGAGGAGCGCCTGGACGTTCTTCTTGACAGAATCGCCGAGCTCGGCCTTAAAGAAGAGGACTACAGCTGGTATCTCGACCTTCGCAGATACGGCGGCGTCAAGCACAGTGGATTCGGTCTGGGCTTCGAGCGCCTTGTAATGTATCTCACGGGTGTTTCAAACATCCGCGACGCTATCCCCTTCCCGAGAACGACGGGCTCCGCCGAATTCTAATAACTTTACAGGAGGCTGCGTAATATGCTTAAAAACATTTCACCCATCATCTCACCCGAGCTTCTCAAAATCCTTATGGAAATGGGACACGGTGACGAGATTGTCATAGGCGACGGCAACTTCCCCGCCGCGTCAATCGCTCAGCGCCTTGTGCGCCTTGACGGGCACGGCGTCAACGAGATTCTCGACGCGGTGCTCAGGCTCATGCCTCTTGACACATACGTCGATGCGCCCGTCGGTCTTATGGATAACGGCGGCGACGGCGAAAGACCGCCCATTTGGGCAGAATACGAAAAAACCGTCAGGGCAAACGAGGGAGACAAGAAGTTTGAACTGATTGAAAGATTCGCCTTTTATGAGAGGGCAAAGAAGGCCTACGCCGTCGTAGCGACGGGCGAGACCGCGATTTACGCAAACATCATTCTCAAAAAGGGCGTGGTTAAATGAATAAAAGAGTCCTCGCGGTGGATTTCGGCGCCTCGAGCGGCAGAGCGATAATCGGCTCCTTCGACGGAGAGAAGATTACGCTCGAAGAGGTGCACCGCTTTTCAAACGACCCCGTCACCGTCAACGGCACCGTTTACTGGGATGTGCTCCGCCTCTTTCACGAGATTAAGCAGGGCCTCATCAAGGCCGAGGCGGCGGGCGGATTCGACAGCATCGGAATAGACACCTGGGGCGTCGATTTCGGGCTGCTTGACAAGGACGGACGGCTCCTCGAAAACCCGGTCCACTACCGCGACAAGAGGACGGCGGGGCTTGTTGACAAAGCTTTTGAAGTGATTCCGAAGGAGCGCTTTTATGAGCTGACGGGCATCCAGTTCATGGAGCTCAACACCGTCTTTCAGCTCTATTCTCTCGCTCTTGAAAGGCCCGACCTTCTTGAGAGGGCAGACAGCCTTCTGTTTATGCCGGACCTTCTGACCTATATGCTCACGGGCAAGAAGGCGACGGAATACTCCATCGCCACCACCTCGCAGCTTGTGGATATAAGGACAAAAACCTGGTGCGGTGAGATTTTCGATAAGCTCGGTATTCCGCGCAGGCTCACCGGAGAGATTTCGCTCCCCGGCGAAACTGTCAGGGACCTCAGCCCCGAAACGGCTGCGGAATGCGGCCTTGAGGGCACAAGGAAGGTTATAAGCGTCTGCGGCCACGATACCCAGAGCGCAATCACCGCCGTACCCTCTTCAAAGGATGATTTCATATTCCTCTCGAGCGGCACCTGGTCGCTCTTCGGCACCGAGCTCGACGAGCCGGTTGTCAACAAAACCTCTCTTGAGATGAATGTCACAAACGAGGGAGGATGCGAGGGCAAAACGGGATTTCTCAAGAATATCACGGGTCTCTGGCTCATTCAGGAGAGCCGCCGCCACTGGCTCAGGCACGGCAGGGAATACTCCTATGCGGACCTTGAGAAGCTCGCTCTCGAATCGGCTCCTTTTGCCCATTTCATCGACCCCGATTATCCCGGATTCGGCAGGATGGGCAATATCCCGCAGAGAATACGCGATTACTGCAGCGAAAAGACCGGCTCGGCTCCCGAAGGTGTCGGAGAGGTTATCCGCTGTATCTATGAGAGCCTCGCGATGAAATACCGCCTGACATTCGAAAAAATCAAGGCCTGCACGGGCAGGGATTATTCCGAAATCCACGTCATAGGCGGCGGAGTCAAGGACGGCCTTCTCTGTCAGATGACCGCCAACGCCTGCGGAGTCCCCGTGCTCGCGGGACCGATTGAGGCGACGGTGCTCGGCAATATCGCCGTTCAGCTGATTTCACAAGGCTGTATCAAAGACGTTAAAGAGGCAAGGAAAATCATTGCCGGCAGCGAAAACATAAAGGTCTATACTCCCGAAAACACGGATGATTGGGAGAAAGCATACAAAAAATTCTTATCGGTCACGGAATGATTACGGCTCATAGCCGCAACTATATTCAAATTTTAATAAGGGAGCGATATAAATGTCAAAAAGCAGACTCATCGGCGAATACCCCGCAATAGGCATACGCAGAATCATTGACGGCAGACGCGGACCTCTGAAGGTCAGAGAAGGTCTTGAGGACCAGACCATGATGATGGCCAAGGCGGTCAAGAAACTCTATGAAGAGAATCTCTGCTATTCGGACGGCACCCCCGTCAGAGTAGTCATTTCAGATACTTCGATAGGCAGAGTTGCCGAGGCGGCGGCCTGCGAGGCGCAGTTCAAGAAAGAGGGCGTCGCGATTACGCTCTCCGTCACGCCCTGCTGGTGCTACGGCTCCGAAACAATGGATATGGACCCGACCACAATCAAGGGAATCTGGGGCTTCAACGCCACCGAGAGACCCGGCGCGGTCTATCTCGCCTGCGTGCTCGCCTGCCACGCGCGAAAAGGCCTCCCCGCCTTCGGAATCTACGGCAGAGAGGTTCAGGAAAAGGATGACGAGAGCATCCCCGCGGACGTTGAGGAGAAGCTTCTCAGATTCGCCAGGGCAGCCGTTGCGGCCGCCACAATGAGAGGCAAATCATATCTTCAGATAGGCTCGATGTGTATGGGCATCGCCGGCTCGCAGATTACGCCCGATTTCTTTGAGGCGTATCTCGGAATGAGAGTCGAGAGCGTTGACGAGGTTGAAATCCTGCGCAGAATGGATGAAAAAATCTATGACGAGGCCGAGTATCAGAAGGCTCTCGCCTGGGTTAAGGAAAACTGCCCCGAAGGTCTCGACAAGAATCCCGATTTCGTGCGCAAGAGCGATGAAGAGAAAAAGAATGACTGGGAATTCACCGTCAAGATGGCCTGCATAGTCAAGGACCTTATGAACGGAAACGACAATCTGCCCGAGGGCTGCGGCGAAGAGGCCGCGGGCCACAACGCCATCGCGGGCGGCTTCCAGGGCCAGAGACAGTGGACCGACCACTGGCCCAACGCCGACTTTGTCGAGGCGATTCTCAACACCTCGTTTGACTGGACGGGAGTCAGAGCTCCCTATATCTTCGCTACAGAGAACGATACTCTCAACGCCGCGAGCATGCTCTTTATGAATCTGCTCACAAACAAGGCCCAGATGTTTGCGGATGTCCGCACTCACTGGAGCGGCGAGAGCATCAAGAGAGTCACCGGCTATGATATCGAAGGCCACGCAAAAGAGGCCGACGGACTTATTCACCTTATCAATTCCGGCGCCTGCTGCCTTGACGCCTGCGGCGAGGTCAAGGATGAAAACGGCAACGGCATAATGAAGGAATGGTATAAAGTCACCCCGGAGGATACCGCGAAGATGCTCAAGGCAACCGAGTGGTGCGCGGCGGATAACGGATACTTCCGCGGCGGCGGATTCTCCGCCCGCTTCCTCACAAGAGCGGAAATGCCCGCGACAATGATAAGAATCAACTGGGTAAGAGGCCTCGGCCCCGTGCTTCAGATTGCCGAGGGATGGACCGTTGCCCTGCCCGACGAGGTCAGCGACATTCTCTGGAAGAGAACGGACTACACCTGGCCCTGCACCTGGTTCACACCGAGAGTCACCGGCGAGGGCGCGTTCGCTTCCGCCTATGACCTTATGAATAACTGGGGCGCAAATCACGGCGCGATCAGCTACGGCCACATCGGCGCGGATATCATCACCCTCGCGTCAATGCTCCGTATCCCCGTTGCGCTTCACAATGTTCCCGATGAAAAGATATTCAGACCCGCCTGCTGGGGCGCATTCGGAACAAAGGACCTTGAGGGCGCTGACTTCAGAGCCTGTCAGAATTACGGTCCCCTCTACAGATAAGACAGCATTATTAAAGGGCTGCGGTGTTCTGCCGCGGCCCTTTGTTTTATCGTGTTATGTATATCAGACAACGCTTCCGGCAGCGGGATTGCGTTTTATTTCAATATAAGCTCCGGGAGCCTTGGGATTCAGCCATCTGCCCTCCATGTGAAGCCTTGCCCTGATTGTGATTTTATCGGGGAATACGCTGACGATATATCCCTGCGAATCCTTGCACATGGGCCCGTGATTGATTACGCCGACCGTCGGGAGCGAGAGCAGCTTGTAACAGCCGCAGTCCTCATAGTTATAGACGCTGAAGCCGTAGTGAAGGTGCCCCGTGATGAAGACAACGTTTCTGTGCTTTTCAAAAATATCCTGAATCCTGTCGCTCTGAAAACCTATCGAGCCTCTCCATTTCCCGTTTCCGCCCCAGGTAACGGGGAGGCCGTTTGAATGCTTGAGAGTCTGATGATTTAAGACAAAGGCGGTTTTGCCCTCTGCCTCCGCCCTGCTGATTTCGGCGTCGAGCCACTTCTGCTGCTTCCCGCTTATGTAAGTGCCCTCAAAGGAATTCATATCGGAGCCCATCATAATGAACTTGCAGCAGTCATAATCGCGGCTGAAATAATATCCGCCGTTTTCGTTGTCGAATACTCCGCCCTTTACGCTCAGGACGAAATCCCTGAATTTGTCTCTCTGCTTTTTATAATCCCTTATGCGGATGTCGTGATTGCCGGGCACACACAGAAGGTCGTCGAATTTATCCGTTATCCCCGAGAGAAGGTCGGCGCACATACGGTATTCGCACTCCGCCCCCATCTCGGCTATATCGCCCAGAATGGCGACGGCGTCAAGCTTTCCTTCCATAGCGGCGATATCGGCGCAGGCGAAGGCAAACCTCTGCGTGCGCGAGGAACTCCCGTGAAAAATCTGAGGGTCGCCCCAGGCGGCGAAGGTGAAAAGCGCTCCGCTCTCCCGCGTGATTCTCTCCGAATCCGGCGGGACGGCAACGGCCATACGGCTGTATTCATCGCGCATGGTTTTGTATCTGTTTTCGTTATATGTATTCATACTCTGTACCCGGTCTTTTGTTATTCGGCTTCGCCCGAGAGGTGAGCCGCCGAGTGAATTATACACTATTGCCGCGTGAATTGCAATTTTATTTTTGACTCCCGTGGCGCGCTTTATTTTCATCTTGCAAAAAGCGGCCGCAGAGTTTAAAATAGTCACAGCGGGGTGATTTCTTTGATAACCGTTTTTATGGTCATATATGAGCTGCTTGTGAGATTCACGGACGCTCTCTGGCTCATGCTCTGTCTCAGACCCAAGGGAAACAAATATCTGACTTTTGCCATTATCGCGGTTCCGCATTTTCTGCTGAACCTTTTTTCCGCATCCAGGAATTTCGAAAACCCGATGATTACCGTCGGCGCGTACGCTCTGCTCATAGCGTCATCCTTCATTCTTTTTGAAAACAAGGCGACGGAAAAAACCATCGCGCCCATTATCGAGATTCTCATCGACGCTGTCACCACTCTCATATATCTGATGTTTGCGAATTATGTCGATATAACGGTGGCCTTCGAGGAGGATTTCGTCGGACTGCTTCTGCTCTTCGCCGTCAAGACCTTCCTTTGCGGCGCGGCGGTCATTTACTGGAGGCGAAAGGTCGGCAGGGCAAACATCAGCTTCAAATACACCAACACATTCCTGCTCCTGCCCGTAAGCCAGATAGTTATAATCTATGCCTTCCAGTCGTTTCTCGACCCCGGCATCTGGGGAGGCGAAACTCACTTTTTCACAAGAGAGGGCTCGCTGGTAATCCTCAATGTCGCTCTTATCCTGATGGTTATAGCCGATATAATGGTTTTCCTGACCTATGATAAAATTTCCAATAACGAAAAAATGGAGCGCGAGCTGAAGGAGCGCGACCTCAGGGAGCATATAATGATGGAGCACTACAAATCCCTTGAGGAAAACGCGATTCAGATGCGAAAGCTCCGCCACGATTTTGCCAACGCCATAGAGGTGGCCAACTTCATGTCCGAGAGCAGCAGCGAAAACGCGAGAAAATCCGCCGAAAAAATGCTCGGGAATATGGAGGAGGAGCTTCGCAACATCCATATCGAGAGATACTGCAAAAACGAGCTCGTCAATTCCATCCTTTCCGAAAAGGCGAAGCTGTGCAGGGCGCAGGGCATAGAATACACCTTCAGAGCCGTTGTGCCCGATGAGACCGGGATAGAGGAATTCGACCTTTGCAGGGCTCTTATCAATATGACCGACAACAGCATAAACGCCGCTGCGCAGAGCAGCGGCGACAAGGATATATATATTGAAATAACCAAGGGTGATAAAACATTCACGATTATATCCGAAAACGCCTCGGTGCCTCATATCGAAAAAAATGACGGCAACGAGCACGGCTACGGTCTCAAGATACTCAAGGATATAGCCAAAAAATACAACGGCAGCTTTGAGACCGACGATGACAAGACGAATTTCAGGGCGGTGCTGACACTCTCAGACAGAAAGGTATAGCAGCACAAGGCCGACATCGAGACCTATACTGAATACAAGCCCGAGGGCGGTGGTCACTATGGCGTATTTGTCATAGACCCTGCCCATTTTTTTATTGAAAAGCACCGTGCACTCCTTATTCTCTTTATAGAGCTGCTTTATGAATATTCCCTCCCAGGGGAAAATGCAGAGATATTCCTCACCGTCAACGAGATAGCAGGCGTTGTGCCATCTGTCATTGAATCTGCCCTCGATGCGCAGATACTTCGCCTTGCGGGGTCTGAAGGTCAGGAATACAAAGAAATTCACAACGAAGAAGAGCGTCATAAACACCGCCGTTGCGCCGATGAGGATACTCACGGCAACAATCAGTATATTCACGCGCCCGGTAAATATCAGTATGAGAATGAGGATTATCGCGATTGCAATCAGCTTTTCCATAATTCCTTTATGCGAGGCGGGTAAAAGACTCGGTCTTTGAGCTCTCCGCCGCCTTCACGCCCATATCTTCAAAACTGTCGGAGGAAACGTCGATAAAATCTTTCGGCTTGCAGTAAATACAGCTTTCCTGCCTGTCACCCTTGAGCACCTGCGAGGGAGAGGCGGGGAGAGCGTTTTTGTATCCGAGCAGAATGTGACGGTCGCCCGTTTCACGGATTGCCTTCTCCGTCCTTGTGTAAAGGCTGTCAAAGACCTCGCCGTATTTCTCCGTGTCGATACAATCCGTATTCAGAAGCCCGTAAGCGAGCACGGCAGGCTCATCCTTATAATGAATGGCGAGCTTTTCCCAGAGCTTTACGATATAATTCCTCTTTGAGAGCGAATCCCTGCCCTCGCCGAAGACCGAGAAATCTCCCCTCGCGGGGTCGAATCCGGGAGCGTCGCAGAGGCTGAGAATGACATAGATTCCGCTCTTTGAGCATTTCTTTATAACCTTGTCGAGGCGCTTTACGCGCAGGCTCTTTTTGTTTATTTTTTCGTCCTTGAAGAGGAGAAAACTCCTGACGGGGATTACGATGCAGTTGAAGCCGGATTTGGCAATCTCCTTGAGGTCGGCGGGTGAGAGGGCGCTCTCGAAGCTCTTGCCGAAGACCTCCCTCGCGCCGTATTCGCCGAATCTCGCGCCGATTGTCTCAAACGCCTCGCGCGCTCCGGTTATGACTTCGTATCCCGAGCGGCAGCCGAAGAGGTAATCGTCCGCCTCAACGGGCGAAAGGTCAAGGGCGTTGCCGCCGGCGGTAACGGGAGCGCCGTCGAGCACGGTCACGAAATCGTCTTCGCCGAAGCTCTTGTCGAGCTTTGAAACAGCGGTCATCCCGGCAAAGGGTCCCACGGCTGCGGCTATACCGCCCGCCGCCGTCAGCACGGCCGCGGTCTTTCCGTAGTTTTTCTCTTTGAATTCGATGCCGTCCGGCATGGGTCTCTCTTTAAATATTTTTTTCATCTCTTCGCACCTGCAAACGACACGGTTGTTTCCGAGTCAAGTATTGTGATTCCGCGTACTTCGTTATTAACGGCAAATTTCGACGAGCTGCGCCAGAGAGTGCAGAAGACTCCCTGATTGAGGATTATGCTCTCCGCGGTGAGAAGCCCGCTGAGCATCTCGCTGTCCGTATCAACGGTCCTGATTCTTTCGATTGTGACGGGCAGGATATCGTCTGTGAAGGCGAAAACTCCGCCGTCCTCAAAGCCCGAAATGAAATCGACGGCGTTCCTCTCGCGCGAGGTCACGGACATAACGGCAATCTGATAATTCCCGCTGCCGACGTTTTCCGCGATTTCTTTATCGGGAAGATTCAGCACGCTCACCGAAAGGGAAAGGCCGAGTATCTTCTGCCATATCTGAAGCTGACGCCTTATCTGAATATCGTATTTCTCGGGGCAGAGCACCGTGATTGATACATCTTCCCTCTCGAGGTCCTCAAGCCCTTTGTTCCAGTATCCGAGAGCTTTCTTTTCGCTGTATTTTATACTCGGGGTCCTGTCGCCTATTCTCTCCCTGTAGCTCACATTGCCCGCGAGGCAGTTTTCGGGGATAAACCAGTCGGCGGGAGAGAGAGTATCCGTCTTTTCGCTGAAAATGCTCCTGTCAACCGAAGCGCACAGAGCCCTTCTTATATCGGGATTCATAAGTATCTCATCCGCGCAGTTGAAGGCGAGGCCGGTCACGGTATCGGGAATCTCTTTTATGACCGAAACATCCTCGGGCACTTCCGCTGACGGGCTGAGCACCGCCGCGCTCAGAGAGCCGCCCGCGAGTTTTTTGGAAACCGAGGCCTCGTTCGAATCAAAGACAATCGCCACAGAGGCGGGCACCGCCTTTTCTCTGCAGAAATACTTGTTGTTCTTTATCGTCAGCTGGCTTTCGGGGTCCCAGTAGCTCAGATAGAACGGGCCGTTGCAGAGAAGAGTCGTTCTCGACAGGCCGTATCTCCCCTTCATCGCGTTGAAAAATTCCTCGTTGCAGGGCATAAACTCGCTCTCGGTGAGGCGGGAGAGGAAATCCTCGCAGGGCTCCGTGAGAGTGAAGGTTATCGTATAATCGTCGTTTGCCGTCACCGCGAGCACGGAGGGGTCAGCCCCCTCGTCAAAGACCTCTGACGCGCCCTTTATTATCATCATTCTCGCGGCGTTGGGAGAATCCGTGACGGGATCCACCGTGCGCCTGCAGGCAAAGACAAAATCGTGCGCCGTCACCTTGGCCGTTGCGAATTTGTTATAGAAATCGTCGCCGTACTGCGTTTTGAAAACGGACGGGCAGTACCATTCGGTATCTCTTTTGAGGCTGAATACATATTTGAGCCCGTCTTCCGATACCTTCCAGCTGTCGGCCACTCCGCTGACAATCTCGCCCTGCGGATTATATCTGACAAGCCCGGCGAAGACGTTGTTTATCACGAGCTTCGCTCCCGTCTCCGAGGCATACTGCGGGTCGAGCGTCGAAGGCGAGGCGGGAATCGCATAAGACACGCTCTTGCCCGGTCCCGTTCCGGCGCACGAAGCGCACTGCAGGAGCAGGAGCGCCGAAATAATGATACACAGGAGTTTTTTCATCAGTCTTCCTCCGACCAGCCGGCAAGCAGGTCGGCGAAGGGATTGTTCGCGACCTTCTGTTTGCTCTGCTGTCTCATATAATTCTCAACATCTCTCTTGCCGGCGCCCGCGCTCTCTTTTCTCTTGTTGAAGTCGGAGAGCTTCTCGCGGTAACCGCAGGAGCAGTAAAACATCTTCTTTTCGCCCTCGCCGCGCATCTCGAGCTTCTTGTGGCATTCGGGGCAGCGGGCGTTTGTTATTATCGAGAGACTCTTGCGGTAGCCGCATTCCCTGTCCTGGCAGACGAGCATCCTGCCCTTTTTGCCGTTGACCTCAAGCATATACTTGCCGCATTCCGGGCAGACCTCTCTCGTTATGTTGTCGTGGCGGTAAACAGCGTCGCTCTTTTTGACGGCGCCTACAAGCTCCGTGGCGTAGCGTCTCATCTCATCCACGAATTTTTTATCGTTCTCGGTGCCGTTTGCGATATTCGTCAGCCTCTGCTCCCACTTCGCGGTGAGCTCGGCGGATTTGAGGTCGGCGGGCACTATATTGATAAGCTGCCTGCCCTTTGAGGTCGGGAAAAGCTCCCTGCCTCTTCTCTCGATATAAAATGAATCAAACAGCTTCTCGATTATATCCGCGCGGGTGGCGGGGGTGCCGAGACCGCCCGCGGTTTTGAGGACATCCCTGAGCTTCCCGCTCTCAACCTGCGAGCCGGGGTTTTCCATCGCCGTGAGAAGAGTCGCCTCGGTATATCGCGAGGGGGGAGCCGTCTTGCCCGCGACAATCCTGACATCCTTCGGGGTTATCGCCGCGCCCTGACTGAGCTGCGGCAGAGACTGTGATTTAAGGTCGTCCGCCTCGTCTGAATCGTCAATCAGCGAAGAGTCGTAGAGCGCCTTCCAGCCTGCGGATTTCACGCTCTGCCCCTTCGCGTAAAAATCATATCTGCCGAAGGAAATCCTGACCTGCACCTCGTCATACTCGTAGGGAGCGCTGAGCACCGCGAGAAACCTGCGCACGACAAGGTCGTAAATATGCATCTCGTCTCTCGTGAGCCTGTTGAGCTCGACATACTGCTCCGTAGGTATAATCGCGTGATGGTCGGTGACCTTCGAATCGTTGACTATGTATTTTGTCTGCAGCGGCTTTGAGCGCAGGAGCGCCGAGGCCGCCTCTTTGTATTGACCGACGGCTATCGCGCGAAGGCGCTCGGGGATTGTCGCCGCCACGTCTTTTGTTATGTATCTCGAATCGGTCCTCGGATAAGTCAGGAGCTTGTGCGTCTCATAAAGACTCTGCATATATGAGAGAGTCTGCTTTGCCGAATATCCGTATTTTTTATTCGCGTCTCTCTGAAGCTCCGTGAGGTCGTAGGCGGGCGGAGGAGCCTTGAATTTATACTGCTTTTTTACCTCTTTGAGTATGCCCTTCTGACCTTTGACGGCCTTCATGATTTCCTGCGCCGCGGCGGCGTCGAAGAATCTCGCCTGCCCTTTTGAATCCTTATAGAGAGCCGTGAAGGAGCCGAAATCCGCCTTGACGGTGAAATAATCCCTGGGTCTGAATTTCAGTATCTCCTCTTCTCTTGCGACTATCATGGCGAGAGTCGGAGTCTGCACCCTGCCGGCCGAGAGCTGCGCGTTGTGTCTGCAGGTGAGAGCCCTCGTTACATTGAGGCCGACGAGCCAGTCCGCCTGCGCTCTCGACTGCGCCGAGCGGAAGAGATTCTCAAACTGGGCGCCGGGTCTGAGCGAAGCGAATCCCTCGCGTATCGCCTTATCGGTCTGCGATGAAATCCACAGACGCTGAACGGGCTTTTTGCAGCCGGCTTTTATGAGAATCCAGCGGGCGACCAGCTCGCCCTCGCGACCGGCGTCCGTAGCGATTACGACCTTATCGACCTCGCTGCTTTTAAGAAGGGCGCTGACCGCCTTGAACTGCTTCGCGGTCTGCCCTATGACGACAAGCTTCATTTTATCGGGCAGCATGGGGAGGTCCTCCATGCGCCAGCTTTTATATTTATCGGAGTAAGCCTCGGGGTCCGCAAGGGTAACAAGATGCCCGAGCGCCCAGGTCACGATATACCTGTCGCCGATAAGACATCCGTTTCCGCTTTTTTTGCAGCCCATCACCCTCGCGATATCTCTCGCGACGGACGGCTTCTCCGCAAGAACAAGTGTTTTTGCCATCTGAAAATCCTCGTATCGGGTTATAGTTAAACATAGTTATACATAGTAATAATAACACCGTGATATATTCATTGTCAACAATTTCGCCGTCAACGGGGAATGTTAACAAATTGTTTACATTTGATTTAAAGGAGTTTTTGCTTTTTCCCGCGTATATGTCTTCACAGGAGAAAAACGGCGGGAGGTGTTACGGTGAGCAGTATCCGTGAAGAAAAATATGAGCGGGAGAAAAAGACTCTCTCCCCCTATGCCTGCCCCGCGAGCGCGAGCCGCGGCAGGATCCGCCCCGAAGAGGAGTGTACTCTCAGGACGGAGTTTCAGAGAGACAGAGACAGGATTATACACTCCAGCTCATTCAGACGCCTCAAACACAAGACTCAGGTTTTTCTCTCCCCCGAGGGCGATTACTACAGGACAAGGCTTACCCACACGCTTGAGGTTGCCCAGATTTCCGACACCATAGCGGATTCTCTCGGGCTCAACAGAGACCTGACCTGCGCCATAGCTCTCGGCCACGACCTCGGCCACACCCCCTTCGGCCACGCGGGCGAGAGGGCTCTCGACGCCGCGGCGCCCGGCGGATTCAGACATTATGAGCAGAGCCTCAGAGTCGTCGATTCCCTCGAAAAAAACGGCGAGGGGCTGAATCTGACATACGAGGTGCGCAACGGTATAGTCCGCCACACAACGGGCGAGCAGGCCGATACCCTCGAGGGCAGAGTCGTGCGCCTGTCGGACAGAATCGCTTATATAAATCACGATATTGACGACGCGAAGGCGGCGGGCATCCTCGCCGAGGAAGACATACCCGTCGAAATCCGCGATGTGCTCGGCTACAAAAAATCGCAGAGGATAAACACCCTCGTTGCGGACTGCATAGCAAACAGCGGCGATGACATCCGTCTCTCGCCCGGAATACAGACCGTTTTCGACCTGCTTCACAACTTTATGTTTGAGGCGGTTTACACCAACCCCGCCTGCAAGAGCGAGGAGGGCAAGGCCGCGGAGATGATAACCATGCTCTATGAGCGGTTTGCGAAATACCCCGAGCTGATGCCCGATTTATATGTGAAGCTCGCGAGGATTTACTCGCCGGAGACCGCCGCCTGCGATTTTGTCGCCGGTATGACGGACAGATACGCGGTGAGGACTTTTGAAAATATGTTTATACCCAAAGGATGGAATTCCTGATTACAGACAAGGTGCTTTTATGTTAAGAAATCTTAAAAAACTGATACCGGTATTCTCGGTGTTTCTGATATTTGCCTTCGCCGTGAGCTCTTACGCGAGCTTTTCGGACGATGTCAAGGGCGGCTCGCAGGTCAACATCACAAACGCCGAGCCCTTCGTCGCGACCTCGTTTATCGGAGTCAATTCGTATTACAGCCTAACCGAGGATAAATACCCGAGCGATGAGCTCGTTGTGAGATTCTACCGCGACGCATATAAAATGAGCATTTCGACGGGAGCTTCGGGCCCCTCGCTCAATACGGACGGCTATGCCTTCACGCGCCCCGTAACCCCGGCGCAGGGCGATATAGTCTATGCGCCCGGAGAAGGACACTGGGCGATAGTCAAGGCATACACCCGCGGGCGCATCACCCTCTTTGAGCAGGATGTGCGAAACGAGGGCAAGGCGATTATCAACAGGACCGTAAAATACCCCTCGGATTCATACACGGTCTATTCGCCCAGAGCGGTCAGGGGAAACGCTTACCCCACCCTCAGAAACGCCGATACGGGCGCCGTTGTGCTGATTGCGAACGGAAAGTTTTATGACGACTCGGGCGAGGTTTCACAGACAACGACCGCCGCGACGACCGAAGCGGAGACAACGACGACCAAAAAGAGCGGGACGACAAAAGGCTCAAAAGAGAGCTCAACTTATAAAGACAACAGCAAGGTTGACTACACCACCTACAAGAGCGAAGAGACCTCGGCGCCTCCTGCGGCTCCGGTTTTCACAACCGCAAAAATGCCCGACGGCTATGAGGAGTTCCTGACCTCGACAACAAAGAAACGCTTCTTCACCTGGAGGGAGACCACCACCGAAGCGCCCAAGACGGAAGAAACTTCGGAATCGGAGTTCTTTATAGAAAAGACCGTGTATTCGACAGCCCCCGCGAGGCCCGAGGTCAAAGAGCCGATGGATCCCGCCCTGATTTTCGGAATCGTGGTTGTTGCCGGCATAGTCTGCATTGCCGCCGCGGGAATCCTCGCCGGAGTGGCAATCAAAAAGCGCGGAGATGATGATGACGACGATTAAAAGAGTTTTGGCAGAGTGAAAGGATGACAGCAGTGAAGATAAGCAGAGATTATGTGCAGGCGCTGCACGACAGACTTGATATTGAGGACGTTGTTTCCTCCTATGTTTCGCTTAAAAGGACCGGCCGCAGTTTAAAAGGCCTGTGTCCGTTTCATAATGAAAAAACACCGTCATTCACGGTGTACCCCGAAACGAAATCTTTTTACTGTTTCGGATGCCAGGCATCGGGAGATATAATCAGCTTCACCATGCGTATGGAAAACCTCGACTATGTGGAGGCGGTAAAGCAGCTCGCCGCAAGGGCGGGGATGCCTCTTCCCGAGGAGGGATTTGACGATTCGCTCTCAAAGCTGAGGATGAGAATACTCTCGGCCAACAGAGAGGCGGCGAAGTTTTATAATGCGCAGCTTTTCGCCCCCCAGAACAGCGAGGCTCTCGACTACTTCAGGGAGAGAGGGCTGACAAAGCAGACAATCACGCATTTCGGGCTCGGATACGCTCCGCCCGGCTGGAATCTTCTGACGGACCACCTCAAATCCCTCGGCTACAGCGAGCACGAGCTGGTGCTCGCCGACCTTGCAAAACGGGGCAGAAACAACAGCGTCTATGACGCTTTCAGAAACAGGGTTATTTACCCGATAATCGACCTGAGAGGGAATGTCGTGGCCTTCGGGGCGAGAGTTACGGACGACTCAAAGCCCAAATATCTCAACACCTCAGACACTCCCGTCTATAAAAAAGGCAACGGCGTTTTCGCCCTGAATTTCGCAAAAAACAGCTCCGAAAAAAAGCTGGTGCTCGTTGAGGGCTATATGGACGTCATCGCCCTTCACCAGGCGGGCATAACAAACGCCGTGGCGTGTCTGGGCACCGCCTTCACAACGGAGCAGGCAAACCTTCTCTCGCGCTACGCGGATGAAATCTATATCTGCTACGACAACGACGGCGCGGGCAAAAAGGCGACGGCGAGAGCCCTGTCCGTGCTCGACAAGACCGGGCTTCGTATCAAAGTGGTTACCATGGAAGGCGGCAAGGACGCCGACGAGATTATAAGAAAATACGGCAAGGAGAGGTTTCTCTCCCTTCTCGGCAAATCCGGGAATGAGATTGAGTACAAACTGAATTCGCTCCTCTCCGAGCACAACGTCACCACCGACGACGGAAAGGTGAAATATCTCACGGCGGCCGCGGATGTGCTCGCCGGCTGCCAGCCGATAGACAGAGACATATACGCCTCGCGGCTCGCGAAGGAATTCGGGGTCAGCAAGGAGTCGCTTTCCGAGCAGATAAAATACGCGCAGTCAAGGCTCAGGAAGCAGTATTTCGCCGAGAAAAAGAAGGCGGTCAACAAAGCGGCGACCGATGTCTTTGAAGGCAGAAACAACCCCGAGCGCAAGGCGAATCTCAAGGCGGCAAACGCCGAAGAAACGCTCATCGCCTCGTTTATGAGAAACCCCGATTTTTACCGCAAGCTCAAGGATGAATTCTCGCCCGACGATTATGTGACGCAGTTCAACAAAAGGATTATAACCCTTCTGATTGAGCTGATTGAGGGCGGATTCTCAACCGATTTATCGATGTTCGCCCAGGAATTCACCCCCGCCGAGATGGATACGGTCGGAAAAATCGCGCGCAAGGGCGACACTCTCGCAAACACTCTCAACGAATGCAGAGACTGTATAAAAATACTCAAGGGCCTGAAGGACGGCGGCGTCGTGGATGTGAGAAGCATGAGCGACGAGGAGTATCTCAGGGCTTTCGAAAAATTAAGAAAGAAAAAACCGACAGAATAACGGAGGAGAATATAATATGGAGACAAACGAGAAAGTCAACGACAAGATTGCCAATTCCCTTAAAAAGCTCGTTGATAAGGGCAAGGCGGCCGGCAAGCTGACAACTCAGCAGATTGACGAGGTCCTTCTCGATATGAATATCGAGGTTGAGGTGCTCGACAAGCTCTATGAAACGCTTGAGGCCGAAAACATCGCTATAGTTGACGATATGCCCGGCGACGATTTCGACGATTTTGACATCGACACCCCCAAGACGGCCGAAATGGGCGCCGTGGATGACAAGATAGTCAACATTGACGACCCGGTAAAGGTGTATCTCAAAGAGATAGGCACCGTTCCTCTTCTCACGCCCGAGGAGGAAATCGAGCTCGCTATCAGAATCGCTTCGGATGACAAGAACGCCAAAAAGCGCCTCGCGGAGGCGAACCTCAGGCTTGTTGTCTCCATAGCAAAGAGATATGTGGGCAGAGGCATGCAGTTCCTCGATCTCATCCAGGAGGGCAACCTCGGTCTTATCAAGGCGGTCGATAAATTCGACTACACCAAGGGCTTCAAGTTTTCGACCTACGCCACCTGGTGGATAAGGCAGGCAATCACCAGGGCAATCGCGGACCAGGCGAGAACAATCCGCATACCCGTTCACATGGTTGAAACAATCAACAAGGTCAAAAAGACGAGCAGCCAGCTGCTTCACAAAAACGGCAGAGACCCCACCGCTGAGGAGATTGCCAAGGAGCTCAATATGTCCGTTGACAAGGTCAGGGATATAATGAGAGTTGCCCAGGAACCCGTCTCGCTCGAGACCCCCATAGGCGAGGAGGAGGACAGCCACCTCGGCGATTTCATCCCCGATGACGACGCTCCCGCCCCGGCGGACGCCGCATCAATGACTCTTCTCAAGGAGCAGCTTGACGAGGTGCTCAAAACCCTCACCACAAGAGAGGCCCAGGTGCTTCGCCTGCGTTTCGGCCTTGAAGGAGGCCACCCGCACACCCTCGAGGAGGTCGGCGCGGAATTCAACGTCACGCGTGAAAGAATCCGTCAGATTGAGGCAAAGGCCCTGCGCAAGCTGAGACATCCCAGCCGCAGCAAGAAGCTGAAGGATTATCTTGAATAAAAAGCATCCGTCTGCGAAGCGGCCAATTTATATTTCCATAAAAGCGCAATCGGATATTGCGCTTTTATTCTTTTTGTGCAATAATGAATCAACCGCAGGTTCGCGGTCATATTATCATTCAGGAGGGTAAAAAATGAAAACGCTCAAAAAATCTCTCGCTCTGCTGCTTTCGGCGCTGATGCTCTTCTCGACATTTGCGTTTGTTGTTGCAAACGCGGAAGATGAGAATACCCGCGTTACGCTGGACATCAGACTGGACGCTCCCACAGCCGGCAAAAAAGCCCCTGAGATTCTTCCGATTGAGGATAAAAGATTCGTTCCGGGTGATTCGGAACTGATTTATCTTCTTGATGGCCATCCGGAAAACTTATATAAAGAATACGGAAAAGTTCCCACCGTTGACGAATATATGGCCAAACGTGCCGAGTATCTCGAAGGCGCAAAAGAGAAAAAAGCCGCAATGGCACTTCTTGCACTTTATACTCAGGTGGTCAAAAACGGAATCGCGTGGGTCGAATACGAAGAAGCCGACATCCAGGCTCTTATTGACTCCGGCACTATTTCCAAAGAAGATTATTCAAGACTTTCGGCAGATTACGGAGCTGCTCCCTGTTTATCTTACCTTATGTACGCCTCAAAAGTTTACGGCCAGTCGATCAAAGGAAAAGACGGCAAAGAATACACAACATCCGCAAGATGTATGGAACCCGGCGAAAGCTTCAAAGCCGGCAAATCATATTTTTGCATTTGCGTGGCGATTCCCGATGTAAAGAAAGAAACCGATGAGCTGAAAAAAGCGACGGAAGCTCTCATGCCCTATTATGAGAAAAAAGCCGTTATTGACAAAAAACTTGAAACCGCAACCGGAGAAGAGGCGGATAAACTGGAAAACGATCTTGCCTCTCTGGGGGAAGAGTATAAAGACAAATACAGAGATTATGACGCTAAATTCACCACGGCCTTTGCCAAACTCTCAGAGACCGCGGGCGGCGGCGCCTATGTTCCCGAAATCACTGTCAACACCCGAAAAACAGCTCCGGATTATAATAATTTCTGGGCTTCTGTTTATGACTTCGGTGCGGCAGGAACAATTTTTGACCGGATCATTAAATTCTTCACTGACCTGTTTGACGTTAATTTCTTCAGAATAGTAGAATTCTTCAGGAATCTGTTCTCCTCATTCAAATTTTAAATTATAAAAATCCCTGACGGCAAAGTAATGCCGTATTCAGGTGAAAAACAAACGGAAAGTCCGCGGGTTTTATCTTAGCCCGCGAACTTTTTTATCTGTTTAAGGTGTCTTTCGGGCTTCTGCGGCCGATGTCCGGGCAAGATTATTGTTGCATTTATAAAAAAATATGATATTATTAAACCAATGAGACAGGAGGGATACCGGGTTATGAAAAAGAACAGATTCTCTGAGAAAGCTCTCAGCTTTTTGCTTTCGCTGCTGTTCCTGTTTTCCGCGTTTGCCGGGCTTAATATCGGACCTGCGGCGCGGGCAGATAATGAAGTTGAAACGATCAACTTTAAAGCTGTCGAGGCGGTCATAGACGCCATCGACAATATCGGCACCGTGGAATTCACCGCAGAATGCTATTCCCTGATAAAATCCGCGAGAGATGCCTATGAGACGCTTAACAGCATGGAAAAGCGGCGTATCACCAATTACAACGGTCTCGTGGACGCCGAGGAAGCGTTTTACAATCTTTCGCGGGGTCACAATACCGCCGTGCGGTTGATAGTTGACGGCGCCGTGGACGGCATGGTGGACACTCACGAAAACCGCGTGTATTTCGGCAATTACAATCAGACAAGCGCCGATTATACCGAGCCGATAAAATGGCGCATACTCGATCATAAGAACGGCAGGATGCTTCTGCTCTCAGACAAAATCCTGGCGGTCAAACAGTATCATATCAGCTCCGCCGTTAACGTGCCTTGGACAATTTGCACCCTTCGCACGTGGCTCAACGGCAGCGATATATCGGTCTCGGGCGGAACGGATGACAGCTTTTTCACCAATGCGTTCAACGCGACGGAGCAGATGACAGTGTCAGCCGTCGCCCCCGATACAATCGGGACTTCCGGCAGCGCCTCCCAGGGAGAAACATATACCGACAAGGTGTTTATCCTTTCAAGCGGAGAAGTCATGAACCCGGCGTTCGGTTTCCCGGAGACGACAAACGCGTCCGGCACGCGCGCCGCTGAATGCACGGCGTTTGCGTATAACGAATGGGTCGGGCATACGTGGTGGCTGCGGGACACCGACAGCGTCACGTCGCGCTGGGTCCACAATGACGGACGGGTTTTTGCGTCATCTGACACCAATTTCTATCTCCAAAGCGACTACAGAGGCATCCGTCCCGCGCTCTATACAGACCTTTCCCGGGTGCTGTTCGCTTCCCCCGCAACGGGCGGCAAGACCTCGGAAGGTTCTCTCACAAGCATCCCGGAGTATTCCGGAAAAGAATGGAAACTTACCGTCCGTAACAACAGCTACCGATTCACAGTCAGAGAAACATCCGTGACCGCCGGGCGCGACGAAACGGTAACTCTGAATTATGTAAGAGCGAAATACGGCGAAAACGACCGGATTTCCGCCATCCTGGTAAACGGGGACGGTCAGACGCTTTATTACGGACAGATTGCGCATCCGACAGCGGCTGACGGTCTCGTTGATATCAAAATCCCGCAGGATATCGCGCCGGGCAATTACACGCTCAAGGTATTCAACGAACAGCTCAACGGCGATTACGCCACAGACTTCGCGAGCGCGTTTTCGGATATTTCGCTCACGGTTCCCTGCGATCATCTCTGGAGCGACTCCTGGTCGTGGACCGGTGATTTCGTGCCTGAGCTGACACTTACCTGCGGGACCTGCGGCGCCGCGGAAAAGCCGGAAGTTACCGTCACAAGCGAAGTGACGGAAGAGCCCGCTTTAGGGCAGACCGGCAAAAGAGTTTACTCCGCATCCGCCGTATTTGAAGGCCTGACCTATACCGATACGGCGACCGAAATTCTGCCCGAAGTCTCTCCCGTCGGCGCGTATTCCCTTACGCTGGACGGCAGAATCGGCGTTAATTTCTATATCGATATTCCCGACCCGGATCCGTATGCATGCGTGGTCTTCAACGTGGACGGCAAGTATGAACACGCATTTATCGACACGGAAGAATTCACAACGGTCGGTGAAACAAAGCTCTGGAAATTCACCTGCGAGGTTGCCGCCGCGCAGATTGACACCCCGATTACCGGCGTCATTGATTTAGACGGAAAAGAATGCACCTTCACCTACAGCGTTCAGGAATATTTAACCGAGCTGAAGAATGACCCCGAGCTGAACACGGACCCGTTGCTGATGGAGCTTGCGGGAGCGGTTGCGACCTACGGTTATTACGCCAATGAACTGTTCGCGACAAATCCAGGTTTCACGCAGCACGAGCTGTTTGACGACAGCGGTTTGGCGGATGTGACAGCGGAATCGCTTGAGGGATACAGGGCGCAGATCAGCAACACGGCAGACGGCGTAATCTATCTGGGCTCCAGCCTGGTTCTGCGCACAGAAACGGCTGTAAGACACTATTTCAGCCTGCCGGATGGCAAGACGATTAACGATTTCAGCTTCCGCCTCACAGGAAACAATAAAATCTATCCCTTCCCGATAGAGAAAAGCGACGGCATATACTTTGTTGAAATTCCGAATATTCCTTCCGCGAAGCTCGGCGCAATGCAGAAACTGGAGGTATGGGACATCTACGGCGAAACCTTAAATTCCTGGAACTATTCGCCGATGAGCTATGTTTACGCGGCCCTGAAAAAATATGAGGCGAACGACCCCGCCGTCAGCGATGAGCTCGCCGACGTTACAAGAGCCCTCGCGTTGTATTACCGGGCGGCTGACGCGTATTTCAGCGCGCACAGCATCTCATTTCTTCTGACGCCTTTACAGAACTGGGACCGCGTGTATGTTTACGGCGAGGATGAGAACGGCAAGCCTCTGCTCGGCGAATACCCGGGGCAGTGGCAAACCGAAAGCGCGGTGAACGAATACGGTGAAACACAGTATGTTATCCGCCTGCCCGAAGATACCGTATTATGCGTCATCAGCAACCGCCGGGGCGACCGGACCGAGGACATTACCGATTTCAGCTGTACCGGCTACCGGATGGACGGCAACCAAAACAGTTCCGGATATTACCGGGTATACGGATGGTATTGATTTTCCGCCGTGAAAATAAGAAATGAATAATCAACGGAGCTGTGCAAAGAAATGCGCAGCTCCGTTTCTGCAGAAAAAGAATCGAAGCCGCGGAGGTTTTCTGCCTCCGCGGCTTCTGTTTTTTTGATTTCTTCGGTTTATTTCATTGTGATATCCGAGCCGAAATATGTCTGCGAAAGCTCCGCTATCGTGCCGTCCTCGAGCAGAGCCGCAACCGCTGAGTTGACCGCGTCCCTGAGAGCGGCGTCGTCATCGCCCTTCCTCATGGGTATCGCAACAGACGAGGCCTCATCCGTCACGCAGGCGATTTTGAGCGCCGCGTCGGGATGCTGATTCATATAGTCATAGAAGGAAACGTCCGCGTTGAGAGTCGCGTCAACTCTTCCCTGAAGAACCTGAGTGAGAGTCTCCGCGAGAGTCGAAACCCCCGCCGCGCTCGCGCCGTATTGCTCCGCGAGCTCCATATATGTGCTGCCCAGGCTGTTGACGGTCGATTTGCCTTTCAGGTCCTCAAATGTCTTGATTTCCTTGTTATCCGTTTTGACTATGAGCGCTGTGTGGATATAGCCGTAGGGTACCGAGAAATCGTATTTTTCTTCTCTCTCTTCCGTAATTTCGACGCCGTTGATAACGAGGTCGTATCTGCCGCTGTCAAGGCCGGCGAAGAGGGATTCCCACGGCGCCTCGATAATCTCAGCCTCCACGCCGAGCTTCGCGGCTATCGCTCTTGCCACGTCGGCGTCAAAGCCGATAACCTTATCCGAATCCGTGTCGTGGAATGACCAGGGAGCCCAGTCGCCTTCGAGAGCGACGGTGATTTTGCCCGCCTGAGTAATGCGCGAGAGCGAGTCCGCGGCGGGTGTCTCCTCCTGCGGCTCTTTCTCCGCTCCGCAGCCCGCGAGGGCAAACAAAAGCGCGGCGGCAAGCATAAGGGCGAGAATCTTTCTGAATTTTTTCATCTTATTTATCCTTTCCTTTTTTCTTTTTATTGTTTATTCCCGATATTGGCGAGGAACTGCTTCACGCGCTCATTATCGGGATTGTCAAAAAACTCTTCGGGCGAGGCCTCTGCGGCAACCGTCCCGCCGTCCATAAAGACGATCCGGGTGGCGATTTTTTTGGCGAATTCGAGCTCGTGAGTGACGACTATCATGGTCCTGCCCTCTTTAGCGAGAGCGTTTATCGCGTCGAGCACCTCCTGAGTGAGCTCGGGGTCGAGAGCGGATGTCGGCTCGTCAAAATATATGATTTCGGGGTTTGTCGCAACGGCTCTCGCTATCGCCACTCTCTGCTGCTGACCGCCCGAGAGTTGATTGGGATAGTAGTCGAGCCTGTCCGCGAGCCCGACGTCCGCGAGCGCCTTCCCGGCGGTTTTCCGCGCCGTCTTTTTATCAATCTTCCTCGCGACCACAAGGCCCTCCGTCACATTCTGAAGCGCCGTTTTGTTGAGAAAGAGATTGTAATTCTGAAACACAAAAGCGGTCCTCATCCTGATTGAGGTTATCTCTTTTTTGCCCGCTTTTGTAAGGTCGTAAACCGCGCCGTCAAACTCCATTGTGCCCGAGTCTGATGTCTCGAGGAAATTCATACACCGCAGCAGAGTCGTCTTGCCTCCGCCCGAGGGGCCGATTACGGCAATGACATCGCCCTCGCTGACCGTCAGGTTCACATCTCTGAGTACCTGCCCCGCTTCGGGATAGGATTTGTTGAGATTCGTTATTTTAAGCAGCATATCATCTTCTCCCGTAGCCCGACAGCCGTTTTTCGGCAAGGCGCTGAACGCCCGTGAGCACCGTTGAAAACAGCAGATAGATAACTCCGACCTCTATGTAGAGGGCGAGCGGCTCATAATAGACGGCGTTGATTCTCTGCGTGGTCATAAACATTTCCATAACCGTGATATTCGCCGCGAGAGACGTATCCTTGACCATGCTTATAAGCTCGTTGCCGAGCGTCGGAGCCGCCGTGCGGAAGGCCTGGGGCAGGATGATTCTTCTCACCGTCTGCCATCTTGTCATACCGACGCAGTAGCCCGCTTCGAGCTGACCGTGAGGGACCGCCTCTATTGAAGCTCTTATCGTCTCGGCGGCGTAAGCGCCCTCGTTGATTGCAAAGACGGCCACCGCCGTCGGGAATGGCTTTGTGATAATCCCGATGCTCGGCAGGCCGTAAAACACGACAAAGAGCTGGACGAGCAGCGGAGTGCCCCTGATAACCCAGATATAGAATCTCGCCGCTTCTCTGAGCACGGGAACGCGCGCATACTGAATCAGCGCGACCCAGACGGCGATAATAACGCCGAGCGTAAACGCGAGAGCCGTGAGCGGAACGGTCATTTTAAGACCGGGCAGCAGGATTCTGGGGAAGGACTCAATCAGTATTTTTATCACTCTGTCCGACATCTGTTACGGCTCCTTTCCTCATTTTTTCTTCATTCTCTCTTTATCCCGGTCCGGCTCAGCCGGATTTTATACCGACAGTATAACATAAACGGGCGGAATATGAAACAGTTTTTTATTTTCCGTCTCAGATTCTCATCCTCTCCCCCGCGCGGGGAATTTCCCGCCGCTTATTCCAAAAATTAGCCGCTCCGCCTTGAAAAACCATACCGTATGTGATAAAATGTTACGGGTGATTATTATGAAAATTATAAAAGGCATTCTCTTTTATCTCTGGCAGTTCACATTCGGGCTTATACAGAACATTATGGGCCTGTGCATGCTGCTCGTCTATAAAATCAAGGGCAGCAAAAGCGAATGGTATCATTACGCGCTCATAACATATATCGAAAAAAAGAATTTCGGCGGCGTGAGCCTCGGAATGTTTATCTTCATCAACAAAAACGTTGAGGGAGACAGGCTCCACGATATGAGAATCCACGAATACGGCCACACCGTGCAGACAATGATTCTCGGCCCTCTCTGGCTCTTTATCATCGCCCTGCCGTCATTTATATGGTGCGGTCTGCCCGCGCTTGTCAGACTGAGACGCAAAAAGAATATTTCTTATTACTGGCTCTACTGCGAGGGCTGGTCGAATCTCTGCGGTCTCGCCGCGACCAAAGAAAAATTCCTCACGGACGACTGCAAGCTCCGCGGCCGCTACGGTAAGCCGATTAACCCCAACTACAATAAGAGAAAAGAAATAAAGGGCAGGAAGAGAAACAAGTAATGGATTACGACAGCAACACCTTCAACGAGGGCGTATCCCCCGGCGGGCTCAGAAGCACAACCCAGATAAAGCTGCTTATTGAGTACCTGGCCTCCGCCCTTGACGAGCCTCTCACAAAGGATGTCGCGGTTGAGGCACTCACAACGCACATGCTCGCGAATTATTTCGAAACCGTTCAGGCTATTGAGGAGCTCCTCAGAAACGGCAGCCTTCAGAAGGCCGATGACGGCACCCTCATGCTTACAAAAATCGGCAGGGAATCGCTCGGCGAGCTTTTCGGCGAAATACCCGCGACGGTGCGAGAGAGAGCTCTTGCCGACGGAGCGGCGGTACAGCTTCGCAAGAGAATAGAGGGCTCGACTGTCTGCAAGATAGAGCAGGCCGACCAGGGATACAACGTGATATGCAAAATTCTCCATAAGGATAACGTCCTTATGGGGCTTACCCTTCACGCCGTCGATTACGAGCAGGCGGATAAGATAAGAAATTCCTTCAACGACAATACGGCCAAAATCTACGGCCAGATAATATCGATGCTTTATTGAGGTGCGCCTATGCTTGAGAAGCTTAAAGAGGAAGTTTACAGGGCAAATCTTGACCTTGTAAAATATAAACTTGTGATTTTTACCTGGGGCAATGTCTCCGGCATCGACCGCGAGAGCGGGCTCTTTGTAATCAAGCCCTCCGGCGTTGATTACGATAAGCTCACGCCCGCCGATATGGTTGTGATGTCACTCGACGGAAAAAAGGTCGAGGGCGATATGAATCCCTCGTCCGACACGCCGACTCATCTTGAGCTCTATAAGAGATTCCCCGGAATCGGGGGAGTTGCCCACACGCATTCGGAATTCGCCGTCGCCTTCGCTCAGGCGGGTCTCGACATACCTCCCTACGGCACGACTCACGCCGATTTCGCCTACGGCGCAATCCCCTGCACAAGAGACCTGTCGCAGGCCGAGATTGAGGGCGAGTATGAGCTGAATACCGGGAAGGTCATAGCGGAATGCTTTGAGACAAGAAACATAGATTACAACGCCGTGCCCGCGGTGCTCGTCCATTCTCACGGCCCCTTCACCTGGGGCGGGGATGCCGCAGCAGCCGCGAAAAACAGCGCAGTGCTCGAAGAGGTCTCAAAGATGGCCTATCTCAGCCGCACTCTCGGCGCGGATGAAGCGAGCAGGGCAATCCGCAAAAAGCATTATCTGAGAAAACACGGCGCAAACGCCTATTACGGCCAGGGAAACTGAGGGGGTAATTATGGCAAGAGAATTCATGGGCAGGGATTTCCTGCTTTATAACGAGCCTGCCGTCGAAATGTTTGAGGCGGCGGAAAAAATGCCGGTTTTTGACTGGCACTGTCACCTCTCTCCGAAAGAGATTTATGAAAACAAAGAGCCCGCCGACATCGCGGAGCTCTGGCTCGGCGGCGACCATTACAAGTGGAGGGCAATGCGCTCCTGCGGCGTTGACGAGAAATACATAACGGGCGACGCCCCGGGCAGAGAAAAATTCAGGGCCTTCGCCTCCTGTATGCCCTCGCTGATAGGCAATCCGCTCTATCACTGGTGCCATCTTGAGCTCAGAAGATATTTCGGCATTGACGATATCCTCAATTCATCGTCGGCCGATAAGATTTTTGACGAAGCAAATGAAAAGATACGCTCCGGCGGATTCACCCCGCGCGAGCTGATAGCGGGCTCGGGCGTCACCTGCCTTTGCACGACGGACGATCCGGCCGATTCTCTCGAATATCATACGCTGCTTCTGAAGGAGGACCTTCCTTTCAGGGTGCTTCCCGCCTTCAGACCCGACAAGGCGCTCGGCATCGATTTGCCGTCATTCCTCCCCTGGCTCGCTCAGGCGGAGAAGGTCTGCGGCGCGCCGATAGAATCATACGCCCGGCTCGAGGCCTTCCTGCTCTCGCGCATTGAATTCTTTGATTCTCTCGGATGCAGGGCAAGCGATCACGGCTTTTCATACATTCCCTATGAGACCGCCCGGGCGGATGAGCTTGAAGAAATATTCAAAGCGGCAAAATCGGGCGCAACCGTCACCGAGGCGCAGGCGGATAAATTCAGGACCGCTCTGCTAAGATTCCTCGCGAAGGAATACGCGGCTCGCGGCTGGGTGATGGAGCTTCATATCGGCCCGATGAGAAACAACAACTCCCGTATGTTTGAAGCAATCGGCCCCGACACGGGGTTTGACTCGATAGACGATCAGCCCGTCGCGCGCAGGCTCTCGCGTTTTCTCGATTCTCTTGACCGCGAAAACGCCCTGCCCCGCACGATAATATTCACTCTCAACCCGCGCGACAACTATGTCTTCGGGGCGATGCTCGGCAACTTCCAGTCGCCCGAGGCTCAGAGCAAAATCCAGTTCGGCTCGGCCTGGTGGTTCAACGACAATATCGAGGGTATGCGCGCCCAGATGTCCGCTCTGGCAAATCTCGGAGCGCTTGGCAAATTCGTCGGTATGGTCACGGATTCCCGCTCGTTCCTCTCTTATCCGAGGCACGAATATTTCCGCAGAATCGCCTGCAATCTTATGGGCGAGCTCGTCGAGAGCGGGCAGTTCCCCTATGACCGCGAGGCGCTTAAAAAGCTCGCGGAAGACATCTCCTACCGCAACGCGGCGGAGTATTTCGGAATAAACTGAAGGGCACGGCCCTACAAATAAAAAAGGTGGTTAGACTATGGCACAGTATGTAATGGCATTGGACCAGGGCACAACAAGCTCCCGCGCTATCGTTTTTGACAAAAAAGGAAACATCATAGCGAAAGCCCAGAATGAGTTTGAGCAGATTTATCCTCAGGCAGGCTGGGTTGAGCACGATCCGCTTTCAATTCTTTACAGCCAGTTCCAGGCAGTTTCCGCCTGCTTCTCAACGGGCGAAGTGCGCCCGAGCGATATAGCGGGCATCGGCATCACCAACCAGCGTGAGACCACGATTCTGTGGGACAGACAGACAGGCAAGCCCGTCTATAACGCCATAGTCTGGCAGTGCCGCAGGACCGCCGACTACTGCGAGCAGCTCAAGGCGGAGGGCTTCGGAGACTATATCAAAGAGAAGACCGGACTGCTCATCGACGCTTATTTTTCGGGCACAAAAATCAAGTGGATTCTCGACAATGTTCCCGAGGCAAAGCGCCTCGCGGACGCCGGCCGTCTCCTTTTCGGCACGGTCGAGACCTGGCTTATCTGGAATCTCACGGGCGGAAGCGTCCACGTGACAGACTACTCAAACGCTTCGAGAACAATGCTCTTTGACGTTGATAAGCTCTGCTGGGACGAGACTCTCTGCGACAAGCTTGGAATCCCGATGTCAATCCTTCCCGAGCCCGTTCCCTCAAGCAAGATTTACGGCAGAGTCGGCAGAGGCATTCTCGGCCTTGAGGCTCTCGAGGGAATCCCCATCTGCGGCGCGATAGGCGACCAGCCCGCCGCTCTCTTCGGCCAGGCCTGCTTTGAGCCCGGCCAGGCAAAGAATACCTACGGCACAGGCTGCTTCCTGCTAATGAATACGGGCGAGAAGAGAGTCAACTCCAAGAATAACCTGCTCACGGGCGTTGCCTGGGGTATCGGCGACAAGGTCGAATACGCTATAGAGGGCTCTGCTTTCAACGCCGGCTCAGTCATCAAGTGGCTTCGCGACGAGCTCCATCTTATCGATTCCGCCCGCCGCTGCGATGAGCTCGCGGAGAGCGTCCCCGACGCAAACGGCATTTATTTCGTCCCCGCCTTCACGGGTCTGGGCGCCCCCTACTGGGATATGTATGCGCGCGGGTGCATTGTCGGCCTTACAAGAGGCGTAAACAGAGCTCACGTGGCGAGAAGCGTGCTCGAGGCAATCACCTATCAGATGACCGACCTGCTCGAAGCGATGAAGGCGGATTCCGGCATCGATTTCAAAGAGCTCAGGGTTGACGGCGGCGCAAGCGTTTCGGATATTATGCTTCAGATTCAGGCCGATATGGTCCGCTGCAACGTCAACAGACCCAAGACGGTTGAGACCACCGCTCTCGGAGCCGCGTATCTCGCAGGTCTCGCCGTAGGCGTGTGGAAGGATAAGGAAGAAATCGAAAAGAACCGCAAGGTTGACAAAATCTTTGAGCCTCAGATGGACCTTGAACTCAGGAATAAGCTTTACACCGGCTGGAAGAAGGCCGTTGAATGCTCCAAGGGATGGGCACACGACTGATAACGGACCGATTTTTAAATAAAAACGGCGGAGCTTCCGGCTCCCGCAATAACGCAATATGCTTCCCCTTCGCCGCTGCGGAGGGGATTTTTTCGCAGCCGGGCAAAAATTTTCAGCCCGCATACGAATTCTGACGCGCAGTGTTCACGGTAATCTTTGCCAAATGAAAATTATGGTTTTTATGCAAGATATACAATATTTTTAAAAAATAACTCACTTTTTTAAATTTTTATTGATTAAATAAAAGTCTTATAATATAATTACCCTGTAAATTTGCCGGAAAAGGCTCTGGCTAAGTCATTTTAAAGGAGGAAATAAGATGACAAAATTCAAAAAGCTCCTGAGCGTTGTCCTTTGTATCGCAATGCTCCTGGGCACGCTCACAACCGGCCTCATGGTCGTATCAGCCGAAGGCTCTGCGTCCATGGGCAAGGAGATTCCCACTTACGCAAGTCTCAAGACCAACCATGAGACTGTGGAAGACGGGGAAATCACCAACCATTTCTTCTACTCCGGTCTGGAATTGTACCTTACCGGTAAAGACGAAGAAGGAAACCCTACATACACAAAGCTCGATGACGGCGCGATTATTCCCCCGTCAACCGCTGACAACCTCACCACTCTCAGGGCGAAGTTCTATGTCAAGACAGACCACGAGTTAAACAAGGGTCTGTATCTTATCGGCGTTGACGGTGCCACAAACGCCGCTG
>CACZTQ010000015.1 GCA_902784155.1 Oscillospiraceae bacterium | reverse complement strand
TGTAAATATAAAAATTGTTAATTATTCTTGACAGACTCTTTAAGCGGTGATAGAGTTTTATCAGCAGCCAGACTGCTCAATATATGACGGAACGGAGGCAGCGCTATGCTTTTTCCCATCAGCGAGAATCTTTATAATTTTGACATTTTCCCCAAGGTGTTTGTAAAGGGCAGAGAGGCAGAGATTCACATAAGACCCCTCGGAGGAAGACAGATTTTTGAGCCCGGTAAGGATTACGACCTCTTTATCTGCGCTCTCGATAACGGCGAGGCGGCGATATATCCCACAGGCGATTATCAGTATCTGAGCGTCAGGTGCGATGACGAGGGCGGCTTTACCTTCAGACACACGTTTGACAGCGAGCAGATGTATTTCATCCGCTTTGCCAAAGAGAAAAATCCCGACAAGGAAATTCTCCAGCTCGCGGTTTACTGCGTTGATGAGGACCTCGCGGGCAGATATCCGCTCAGAGGAGACCTTCACATGCACACCATCGGCTCGGACGGCCGTCAGAATTCAAAGGTTGTCGCGGCGAATTACAGAGCGCACGGCCTTGACTTTACCGTTATATCCGACCACGAGGTTTATTATCCCTCGCTTGAGGCGATTGATTATTATAAAGACGTGCCGACAGGGCTCGCCATTATTCCCGGCGAAGAGGTCCATATGCCCTCCGTTGACGGCATAAAGCCCGATTTCCACACCGTCAACTTCGGCGGCGAATACAGCATCAACGCGCTGACAGACGGCGAATCCGTTGAGCTTAAAGGCACCGACCCGAAATACCGCTCGCTCAGCGGCAGATGCCCCGATTATATGCCGCTCGAAAAGTGGAGCGAAATGATAAGGGAAAAGGCAAAGACGATGGATGTGCCCGAAGGCATAAATCCCATACAGGCGGCGATTTGCAAGTGGATTTATGATGAAATCCGCAAGGCGGGCGGCCTGGGAATATTCCCTCATCCCTACTGGATAAACGATGTCTATCACGTGCCCGAGAAGTTTGTTGACTATATCACCGAAAACAGATTCTTCGACGCCTTCGAAGTGCTCGGCGGCGAGAATTATTTTGAGCAGAACGGCTTCCAGACGATAAGATATTATGAGGACAGGGCTAAGGGTATCAGATACCCCATAGTCGGCAGCACGGACAGCCACTCCTCACTCTTCCATAACAGAAACGCGTTTATATGCTCGACCATCGTCTTCTCGCCCGAAAACGAGAGGCTTGCGCTTATCGACTCGATAAAGAAATTCTATTCGGTTGCGGTCGATACTATCAGCAAGGAATTCCGCCTCGTCGGCGAAAAGAGATTCGTCAGATACGGCTGCTTCCTTCTCAAGGAGTATTTCCCGCTTCACGACGAGCTCTGCTTCGAAGAGGGCAGGGCGATGAGACAGTACGCGACAGGCACCCCGGAAGAAAAGGAGCAGGCAAAGAAAATGCTCGAAGCCATCGGCGACAGGGTGCAGAAGCACAGAGAAAAATATTTTGATTTCTGAGAGTATAAAAAGACGGAGCCACGGCTCCGTCTTTTTATATAAATATTCGCATTACTGATATTTTTTGAGGACCTCAATCGCTCCGGCGGCATCGTCGTCAAAGTTAATGAGATCGGCCTCTATTGAGATATGCTCAACCCCCGCCGCAATCATCGGAAGGAAGAAATCATCCTGATTGAAACCGTCGCCTTTTTTGGGGAAAATCCTGTTTTTGCCTGTTTCCGCGGGCGGGTAGGGGTTTGAGGTGTGACCGTGTCTGAGGTATTCGCCGTATTTCGCGAGGTCTTCAAGCGGGTCGTTTCCGGCGACCATGTGCCTGACATCGGCGAGAACTTTTATGTATTCGCTGTCGACTTTTTTCGCGACCTCAATCGCTTCGGGCACCGTGCTTATGACGTTGCATTCCTCCTTGCGCAGCGGCTCGATGACAACGGTCATATTGTATTTTTCGCATAAGGGAACAACCGATTTACTGAGAAACTGAGCTATCTGTTCTCTCGCTTCATCGACTGTAAGACCGTCTTCGGGATACATTTTTCTCGAGGCTCCCGAGCCGAATACAAGATACTCGAGCCCGAGATAATGAGTCTTCCGGAACATTTCGGAGAGATAAGCGTCGATAGCTTTTTCATCCTTCCCTTTTCCGATAACTTTCAGACCGATAAAACAGCAGGCGGCGAGAATTTTGACGCCGCTGTTTTTATACTTTTCAAGCTCTTCGTCGCTCATCGCCGCGATTTCCTGACAGTGCGATTCGACATAGTCGTAACCCAAAGCCTTTGCTTTGAGCATATCGTCATATCTTGTGCCTACGCAAACTCCGATTCTCATATTTTACTCCTTCCTTGCTTTGGCGAGCATCTCTCTCGCGGATTCTATCTGCAGCTCGGTAACTCCGGTGCCGGCGGTTATCCTCGCGATTTCCAGGGCTCTGCCCTCATCGTCAAGCGGGATGACCTTCGTGAAGGTGCCGCCGTTTTCAAATTCCTT
>CACZTQ010000014.1 GCA_902784155.1 Oscillospiraceae bacterium | reverse complement strand
TAGCAGGGATTCTCGGTGCCGAAAACCCTGCCGGGGCCGAGAAGCTTCGTGATTCTCGTGTAGAGATATTCAGAGCCGGAACCGATGAAAATACATTCGGGCGAAACGCTCATTCCGCGCTCGCTGAAAAGATAGCCGGCTATGGCCTCTCTCAGCTTCGGGATTCCGTTATACGGAATGGGATTCAGCAGCTCGAGGCTGTAATCCGCGATGATGGAGCGCATCAGATGAGACCAGACCGAAAAAGGAAACTGGTCCCTCGGAACGGAGTTTGAGCTCAGGTCGATAAGGTATTCGCTCCCGCTCTGCGTTTCATTCACGGGAAGTGTGTAATGATTGTTCCCGGCGGGCCTGCTCCCGATATCGGCCGGGATTGCGAGATTATTCTCGCAGTAATATCCCTTCTTCTCGACTGAGGTGACGTAGCCCTCGTCCGTGAGGGCGCCGTAGGCCGCCTCAACCGTGACCTTGCTGATTCCGAGATGTGAAGCGAATTCCCTCTTTGACGGCAGTTTCTCACCGCCGCTTATTACGCCCGAAATAATATCCGCTTTTATGAAATTGTAAAGCTGCTCATAGAGGGGCACTTTGCTCCCTCTGTCAAAAGTGTATGTAAGCATTTCACTCACCTGGCATTATAAAAAAATAGGAAAATGGCCATTGATTTAATGCCAATGTTGATTATACTATGTGACAGACGATAATGCAACAGATAAAGGGAAAGAAAAATGAAAAAAATGCGACTTGCGGTGCTCTCTTCACTTTTCGCCGCAATAATCTGCGCCGTGACTCTGCTGATACAGATTCCGGTGCCCTCGACTCACGGATATATAAATCCGGGTGATTGCTTTGTTATAATAGCGGGAATTCTGCTCGGTCCGATTTACGGCCCGCTCGCCTCGGGAATAGGCGCGGCTCTCGCCGACCTCATTACGGGCTACGCGGTCTATATCCCCGCAACGTTCATAATCAAAGCTCTGATGGCTCTTGCCGCCTGCCTCATTGCAGGAAAGGGCGGCAGGATTATCCGCATAATCATCGCGGCTCTGTCATCTGAGCTTATAATGGCGGCGGGGTATTTGCTGTATGAATACTTTATAATCGGATTCGGCAAGGCGGCTTTTTCGGAGGTCCCGATGAATCTCATTCAGGGCCTGTTTGCCGTTATTGTTGCCGTCCCGATTCTTATCTCAGTCAACAGAAGCAAAAAACTCAGAAAGCTGTTAAACACAGGGAGTGAATTAAATGTCGATTTATGATGATGCCCGCAATGCGGCGCTTGAGATAGTTGAAATCTCGGGAATCAAAGAGGGGGATACCCTTGTCGTCGGATGCTCAACCAGCGAGGTTATGGGCGAGAGAATGGGTACCCTGAGAAGCCCCGAAGCAGGGCTCGAAATATATAAAGGAATAATGTCCGTACTCGGCGAGAGAGGAATTCACCTCGCCGCCCAGTGCTGCGAGCACCTCAACAGGGCGATAGTCACCGACAGGAAAAACGCGGAAAAGAAGGGGCTCGAAATCGTCAGCGTCATCCCTCATCCTCACGCTGGCGGTTCCTTCGCCACGGCGGTCTATGATAATCTCGAAGACCCGGTTGTCGTCGAAGAAATCAAGGCCGAGGCGGGTCTCGATATAGGCCTGACTCTTATCGGAATGCATCTTAAAAGAGTCGCCGTGCCCGTCAGATTAAAGCAGAATACCGTCGGCAAGGCGCCTGTTACCGCCGCTCGCACCCGCCCGAAATATATCGGCGGAGAGAGAGCAATATACAGCAGATAACGCCCTGCTTATAATAAAAAATCCCGCAGGAATCACCCTGCGGGATTTGCTGTTTCACAGCTTAATTTCGAATTTTCCTGTTATGCCGGTGCTGTCGGTGAGCGTAATCTCCGCGCTCCGTCCGCTGAGCAGGATTCCCGCTCCGCCTATTACGCCGCCGTTATTGTATGAGCCGACAAGCATCGGGCAGGGGAGACCGTAGTCGTCATAATCATCGCCCGGATATACGGTCCTGTATCCGTGCTCGTGACCGCAGAGCATAAGGTCGGGTTTGTAGCCGTCTTTTAACAGCGCCGCCCACTCGCGGTAGATATCCTCCTCAATGTCAAACGGGGGATGGTATCTGTGTATAAACGGGACGTGAACGACAACGAGCTTGTATCCGCTGTCGCGCGCGGAAGAGTCTGCTTCATTCCGGGCTTCGCGGCGGATGAATTCCGTCTCTCTTTCCCTGAAGCCGTGGCAGGTGACGGTGTTACCGTATTCGGGGTGGTCATCCGTCTTATCCTCGCCGCAGTCAAGGCACAGCCCGCGGATTCTCCCGGCCCTGAAACCGTAATAGGAGCAGCCGCCGCAGTCGGGCAGATACATCGAGTGAAACTCCGCCGCTCTTCCCCTGAGGTCGTGGTTTCCTCTTGCGAAGACGCAGGGTATTCCGCCGCCCGTAATCCTGCCGCATATATCGTAAATGGTGTCAAAGTTTGAAACCGTTTCGCTGTCCTCGGGGATATCCCCGTTAAGAATCAGCAGGTCAATCTTTCCGTAGTTTTCGCAGGCTCTGACGGGCTCGTCAACGCGGTTGTGCGTGTCGGCGATATGATAGATTCTAATATTGTCATCGGGGAGCGGGGCGAAGGAATATCTGTATTCGATTCTCTTCTCCGTCACGGAAAAATAGGCCTTTCTCTCGGTTACGGGAGTCACCCCGACCGTGTAGCCCTTTTCACCCTCGATAAGCTCGGCGGGAATGTTGAATTTGTGGCAGCTGCTTGCTGAGCGGAGGATTCCGTTTGAGTCGTCGGTGAAGAGCCTGCCTCCGGTTTTTATATCGACGAAGGCCTCTCCTTCGGTGTTGATGATAATCTGATAGCCGTCCCCGACGGCGAAAACTGACGGAGCAAATTTCAGCATGGTCGCACCTCGCAATCAATTCTGCAAGTTTGGTAATTTACACTTGCAAATATAACGCGTATATAGTATAATTGTCAAGAAATTTGCATAAATCTGAACGGAGAAATTCAAAATGAACGAAAAACTCAATGAACTTTACCGTAAATTCAACGAATATAAGGCGATGAATCTTTCGCTCAATATGGCGAGGGGAAAGCCGGGGAAGGAGCAGCTCGACCTCTCAAACGATATGCTTGACCCCGCTCTGCTCGGCGACTGCAAATCCGCCGACGGCACAGAGGTCAGGAATTACGGCGTGCTTGACGGCCTCGCGGAATGCAAGAAGCTCTATGCGGATATACTCGGCGTGCCCGAAAAGAATATCATTGTCTTCGGAAACGCCAGCCTCACCATAATGTATGACTATATCTCCCAGTGTATGGTATTCGGCGCGGGCGACAGACCCTGGGCCTGTCAGCAGGGCATAAAATTCCTCTGCCCCGTCCCGGGTTATGACAGGCATTTCGCTATCCTCGAGCATTTCGGTATTGAGATGATAAATATACCGATGGATTCCGAAGGCCCCGATATGGATATGGTCGATGAGCTTATCAAGGACGAGAAGGTCAAGGGCCTCATCTGCGTTCCGATGTATGCGAATCCCAACGGTATCACTTACAGCGAAAGAGTCATTAAGCGCTTTGCCGCTCTCAGACCCGCCGCGAAGGATTTCAGGGTTATATGGGATAACGCCTACTGTGTCCATCATCTGAGCGATGACGGTGATAAGTTCTATAATATTTTCGAATACGCTTCGGAGTATTCAAACGAGGATCTCTTCATCGAGGTCGCGTCAACCTCCAAAATTTCGTTCCCGGGCGCTGGTATCTCCGTGATGGCTGCCTCCGACAGCAACATCGAGGCGGTCAGAAAGCGTATGGCCGTGCAGACAATCGGATATGATAAAATCAATCAGCTCAGACACGCGGCTTATTTCAAAGACATCGAAGGCGTCAAAGCCCACATGGCTAAGCACGCGGCGATTATCAAGCCCAAGTTTGATACGGTGCTCGAGGCGCTGAGCAGGAATTTCGCCGGTGAGAAGGAGTATTCGTGGACCGTACCCAAGGGAGGATATTTCATCAGCCTTGACGTTGTGCCCGGCTGCGCAAAGAGGACTGTCGAGCTCTGCAAAGAGGCGGGGGTAACCCTTACGGGAGCGGGCGCCACCTTCCCTTATCACAAGGACCCGCAGGACAGGAATATCAGAATCGCTCCCACCTTCCCGTCGGCTGACGAGCTCAAGCTCGCGAGCGAAATACTCTGCCTGTGCGCGAGGATAGCGCAGGAAGAGAAAAAAGAGAATTGCTGACTTACACCCGCAGGGCAGAGCGCTCCTGCGGGTTTTTCCTTCCGTCAAAAATATAACTAAAATGTTGCCGCTATTCTTATAAGTTATTACATATTGACATAATACAAATATTATTTTAAAATTATTATAACTGTTGAATCGGGGGCGTATTTGCCTTCCGTTTTGACCGGCGGTCAAACGCTAACAAGATTTAAGGAGTGGTCAAATGGGAAATACAGTCGGTAATCCCACCGTGAAAACCTACACCAAAAAGGAGCTTGCCGGTTACCTTACCGGTCTCGCGGGCCAGAATATTATTTATAATATCATAGCCACGGGTCTCGCTTTCTATTTTCAAAGCGTCATATTCCTTCCGGCTATCGCCTGCTCGCTGATTTTTGCTCTTGCAAGGGTATGGGATGCAATCAATGACCCGATGATGGGTACCATCGTTGACAAAACACATACAAAGTGGGGCAAATGCAAGCCCTACCTTCTCTTTGTTCCCGTAATCATAATGGTTACCACAATCGTTCCGTTCATCAACGGAATGTACGCCGAGCCGAATGACCTTCACGAGGTCGCTCTTCAGGATATCGGCGCCTACACCGATTTTGTCGAAAGCGATCTCACAAAATCGCTTGAATATGACGGAGTGGAATACCTCTTCGTTCCCGCCGGCGGAAGCTGGGATCTTCAGAAGGATGCCGACGGCAAGACTCTCATGGACGAAGACGGCAATATCGTCAAGACCAAGGTCATGGTATATACCGCTGCCGACAAGCAGCCCGTGACGGATACCGCCCTTGCGGAGACCGTTCTTCAGGAATTCCAGAGTGAGCTCGGCTTCGTCAAGAAGACC
>CACZTQ010000013.1 GCA_902784155.1 Oscillospiraceae bacterium | reverse complement strand
TCACCTCACCGCCTCGCTTCATCCGCCACAGGCGGCGCTTCGGCGGCTCGCCCCCGTTCTCGGAGAGGGCAAAAAATTCTATACCGAACTTTGCAATTAAACACCAAGCATATATAATCGGAGCGGAGCGACCCTCAACTGCTAACTGACAACTGCTAACTGCTAACTGACTTATGCTTCGCATAGCCTGTTGGCGCGCGGGATGTCGGCGGATATAATTTGTGCGGGCGGATAAAATCCGCCCGCACGGGATAATTGCATAGAGTTTAACCGAGTTCGCTGAGCTCGAGACGTCTTATTTCGATTGAGGATTCAACACCTACAATCGGTGTAACGCGGCCGTCGACAAGAACATGCGAGGTCGGTCTCGCGTAAAGTTTCTTGGACATCAGCTCGGGATCATCCTCGAACATCTCGATGACTTCCTCGGGAACCTCAAATTTCAGGTGAGTCTGCTTGGGTATATCTGAGTTGCTGACAGTTCCCTTGTTATCCCTGATTTCAAATTCGGTGATCATCACTTCTTTATTATCTTCATCAAGATAATAGATTTCAATCGTATCTTTGGGTTTATACTGTGCAGTACCGGTATTTGCATCCTGGATTCTGAAGTAGATGTTATCTTCGGGAACGAGCTCATCTTCGCCGCCGCCGCTCTCGGGAGTTTCGGGAATCAGAAGCAGATATCTGTTTTCTCTGGTGTCGTCTCTGTCTCTGAAAGTTAGGCTCGGCGAAACAACCGTCTGTCTGTAAGCGTTGACGAGGATGTTAAAGAAGAGCTTTGCCTCCCAGACGGTGAACTTATTCAGATGTCCGGCGCCTGTGTAGGTAACATTGCCGCGGCTGAAGAGGTAATACGCGTTCGCCGCATCGTTTCTGATACCCTTATATGTTCCGTCCGTTCTCTGACTCCAGAAGTCGCCGCCCGCAAGCGCGAACCAAACGGTTATATCGTCGCCGTTCATATTGCACTGATAGACCTGCTCGTGAGTAAGGCCAATCTTCTGCATGCGGTTCATATCCTCGGCGTAGTGAAGGAAGCCGTCCTGATGGCCGTCGGAATCCTCAAAGTTAACGATATACGGGAAGGTGGTAACCTTACCGCCGTTGACCTGAGTTACATATCTGGTCTTGAAGAGAGCCTGATACTTATCATCATCCTTGAGCTGGCTTCTCGGCCATCTCTCTGTCGCCGCTGTCGGGAACTGCTGGATGTTGTTATTCGGGTCAAAGTAACGGGCAATGGCGTAATCTGTGAAGCCCTGAGTGTATCTGTCATACGCGGCGTTGATTATGCCGTTTTCATCGGTCTTGGGCTCGTTGATATAATGCTTGACGCCGTCAACCACAATATACTTCTCTGTCTGATTAGGCTGTCGCTCCCAGACCTCGGCAGTGCCGGGTACCCAGGCAACGGAGTGATCGGTCTCAATCATATGTTTGATTGTCAGGTCTCTCGCTTTGAACGCCGCGTTGGTGTCAATGGTAGATTTGCCGTTATAAATGTAGTTATACATGTGGGCGCGGCCGAGGGGCTCGTTGAGATACGGATCCTTATTGACATTGATATAGTTCTCGCCCGAAACCTCGCCGTTGACTATAGCCTCTGCTCTTGTCGTGATCGCCTGAGTAATACCGTAGCGGTCAAGGCCGAGAGACTCTCTGAGGATGATGTTATTCCAGTAGCCTTCTTTGATCTTGGTGTTCTTGAGTTTCTCATCAACGGTATCCATGTGCCACGCGTCATCACCGACACCGAATATGCCGTAAATAAAGTCAAGGACAGCGTTAACACCGGAGCCGATTGCGCTCCAGATATTTGCCGCAGCGCTCTTGAGCTTATCAATGAAGAGGTCAAGGAAATCAACTGATTTGTTGGTTGTATCGTGGCAGAAGAGAACCGCCTTATCGGTCTTGATGAAGTTTCTGAGCGCCAGAGCCGAATAGTTGGAAAGACCTTCCTGATACTCGACCTGGTTGCCGAGAACGTCAAGGAATGTGGCAGCGAGTTTGCCCCAGGAGTCGCCGAAACCGAGGATAAGCATATTGAACTGCGAGAGCAGGTCGCCGTCGGTCTTGGGAACGAGGCACTTCGTGCAGTACATACCGACCATTTCCGTATTATATTTAGAGCAATCGGGGTTCGGACACTTCCACTTCTTGCCGCCGTAGCCCTCACCTGCCTGGAGGCCGTAGAACTGGTTGAGCTGGTGGATGCTCACGCAGGTGATCATTATCTTGATATCTTCTCCGCCGTCAACACCGCCGTCGGTGCTGTAGGTGAAGCCGAGGTGATAGTAGCCGTCAGTCTTGCCTACGCCGCCTTTATTGTCCCAGGTGGAGGGGTTAATCTCGATGCCTTCTTCGGCGAATTCATCTATCTCCATTCTCCTGAGGTTGGAGTGATTGACAAGATAGTCAAACGCCTTGCCTGAGAAGACGGTGCCGATATACTCATTCTCCGACCAGTAGTTATGCTCAACCTTCTTCTTCTGGCCGTAAATCTTAATCGTCTTGCCGATGACGCCGCCCTCACCGCTGTCGGAATCGTAGGAGACATCGTCGAAGCTGTCATTATCCTCATACTGAGTGTTATACTTGCCCGATGCTATCCTCATATATGAGTAAGGTCTGCTGTCATCCTTATGCTCGACCCACTCGGCGGGGTTCCACGCGCCGGGAAGAACCATAACGGCGTTGATTGCAATAGCCTCGCCGGGCTTCATATAGGCGAAGCCTGTTCTCGACATATGCTGCGCGATACGGTTATCCGAAGTCAAGCGTACCGGAAGGTCGCCGCTCGTATCAAGCGTGCCTTCCTCCTCGATATAGAGCTTCCAGGGGATTAAACCCTTGGTGTCATTCGGAAGCAGGGCCGTAACCGAGGCGTTTTCATTCAGTGAAATCGGTCCTGTACCGGACTCAGTGACTTTCTCATTCTCTTCGAATTTTCCGTCGCCGTCCTTGTCATAATAGACATAGGCATACCACTTGGAACCGTCGAAGAGGCCTGAGGTCTCGGAAATCTTGAAGTTGAGTTTAAGCTCAACGAAGGGCTTGCCGTTTGTGTCAAGCTGTGTTGAATAGCCGATTGACTGAGGATTGTTTTCGGTGTACTCGGGAGCAGAGCCGGCTGTGAGAGTAATCTCCGGTCTCGGGGTATTGAGAGCGCCGTAGAGCTTGCTCGAGTCGGCCGTTCTGTCCAAATTAACGGCATCGTCATAGCAGAACACACCCTCGCTGCTGTAATAAGCGTTGACGATAAATCTCCACATATAGGAGCAGGTATCGATATTGGTGCAGCTTGCTTCAGAATCGGTATCAACTCTCCATTTAACGGGATCCGTTCTGACAGGAGTTTTATCAACATCTGCCACCTGGTAGATATATTCGGGGCAGTTCGTGCCATCACCGGCTTTTTTATTTCCGTTTTTGTCTATTTCATATCTGTTAGTCGGAGTTGAATTACCATCAATGTAGTGATATGAACCGTAAAGCTCGCCGAAATGATATGAATCATAGTCCCAGTGCTTTTCATCATCTGTTTCGTGACCGGTGCACCTTGATACTAGCACTGTTGAAAGCGGTCCGCCCGGTTTACAGGATGAGAGAACAACGCCCTCCGACGTTCCGTTAATCATAAATCTCATTCTGAGAATAGCACGGTTCCAACTCTGTTTTGTTAAAACTCCAGCCTTTTCGAGTTTGGCGGCATTTGGATTATCATAATAATCATTTTTGCTATATGTAATTGTAACTTTTGGCGCTGCCTCGAGCTTTTTGTGATTCCATGTATCGATTACAGGGCTGGTTGTTTTATCGTCATTATAAGCCACATAATCAGAGCTGGTATTCCCGTCCCAAGAGAATGTTTTATTACACGCTCCCACCAAATTTCTTTTCTCTGTACATTTTGCTGTAAATGGACCGGTTCCGTAGTATTCATCTTTAGAGCCGGTATAGTCTGATGCATTGGTTAAAACTCGCTTAATAGTTCTCAGATTACCATGTGCCTGATTATGCTTCTGACACAAAAGTTTGTAGTCATGCGCCTCATCCCAATACTCATACTTAACCTGATACTTCCTTTGAATATAATCCGTTATATTTTCTCCGGCGTTATAACCCATAATTACTTCAGGAGGAGATTGGTTTGAACCTGTGTCAACACCGAGCTCATTCGGATCGACAGCGTGGAACTCTACCCAATAAGTCGCGTTTTTAAACTTGCCGCCGGCTATTTTACCGTCAAAATACACGTTGGCAAAAAGACGAGCCGCGAAATAATCCGTAGCGCCCATCTTGACTCTGACCTGGTTGGTTTCTTTGTTCTTTGCGGAGAATCCCATATATGAGAATTTCTCAACTTCGCATTTATACAAGCCGATATTCTTTGCAACAGCCTGATATCTCGGGACTTTATATTTCTCTGTTTTGGTCCACCAGAGAATCTTCTTGGTACGTGTCTTTTCCTGATACAGGATATTGCCGCTGCTGTCAGTCATCGGTTGCATATTGCTCGTAGTAATATGAGCAGTATAGTTTTTCTCGGTTGCGCCGTCTATCTTTTTCCAGCCTTTATATGTGCCGGGGTGAGCCTGGTCCTCTTCGTTGAACCACCACTGATACTGGAAGAAAACATTGGGGTCGTCATTGACAACCTTGCCTTTATATATTCCCCTGTCGCTCTTGGCGAGCTCGATATCAATATTGCCGTAATCTGACGCGGCAATATCGGCGTTAATTACCTCACAGTGGAATACGCAGTCATAACCGCCGAGAGAATCGTTGGGAGTAAGATTCTCGGCGCGGCAGTAAGCGGTAAGGTTACCGTGTATGCCTTTATTGGCCAGTTTGTCGTCGATAACGAGAGGTCTGCCGGTCGCGGCGTAATCCATAAGGCGCTGAGCTGCCGCTTTGTTTATGTCGTTGCCGCTCGCGCGCATATTGGCGTGTCCGCCGAGAGGAATATAGAGCGTCTTGAGACCGTCTATGCCGACCTCGTCGCCGAGATTGAAATAGTCCTCCGCGAGCATACCGCCGAGGGCGGGCGGGTTTGTGATGTCATCTGCCATCTTACCCCAGTTGAGGGGGTTGATCCAGTATGTCCACTTCTTGAGTTTTTCGTTATTGATAGCCGTCTTCTGACCGGTGGTAATGATATCACCGACATTGGTATAATACATGCCGTTCATTCTCGGGTCATTATAGACGGGGTCGCCTACCTCAAGGAGCGGTGCCTGGCCGGCATCAACAAGGTCAAGATACCAGTCGTCAAGCTTGCCGTTGACCATGTGCGCGTATTTCGGCTTTTCCATATTGTACTCGCCTTCTTTGTCGCGCTCATAATCATAGATGAATG
>CACZTQ010000012.1 GCA_902784155.1 Oscillospiraceae bacterium | reverse complement strand
TTTATCGCCCTGAACATCGGCTCGGGCCCGCAGGCGTAAAAGAACGAATAATCAAAGTCATTCAGTATATCCGTCACGAAGCCCTTCGCTCCGTATGAGCCGTCGGCCGTGACAACCGCGGTGTCAACGCCGAGCGCCCTGAATTCCTCTTCATAAAAAACATCGCAGGCGGAGTTGAAGCCGAGCACGGCGCAGGGCTTTTTGCCCTGCTCAATCAGCTTTTTTGCGAGCAGATAGAGAGGGGGAACGCCGACGCCTCCGCCGATGAGCACGGGGCGGTCTCCGCTTTCGGAGAGGTCGTACCCGTTGCCGAGACCCGTGAGAATATCGAGCTCGTCGCCGCAGGAGAGTTCGGTCATCTTTTCCGTTCCGCGGCCTACCGCCTTATATATCAGAGTCAGCCTGCCCTCTTCGCAGTCACAGACCGAGATGGGCCTGCGCAGATAGAAGCCGCCGAGCGCTATGTTGACAAACTGACCGGGCTTTCTGATTTCGTCCGTGTCGCCCTCAAGGATGAGCCTGTAAACGTCTTTGGCTATCGGGCTGTTTCCGGTAACTTTGAAAATTCTCTGTTTCATTTCATATCCTCATAAACCGCTTTTCCTCTGCAAACGGTCAGCGCGCATCTGCCGTAAACCGTCATCCCGTCAAAAGGAGTCGCCTTTCCCATCGAGAGGAATTCTGCGGAATCAATTTCATACGGTTCCGAGACCTCAAAAACCGTGAAGTCGTTTTCCGTATCTATGTCAAATCTCTTTTTGGGATTATCCGAGAGCAGCGCCGTCAGCTCCTCAAGGGTAATAACCCCGGTTCTGACAAGCTTTGTGTAAAGGACGGGGAAGGCCGTTTCAAGCCCCGTGATTCCCATAAGGCTGTCTTTGAGCCCCTTTGATTTTTCTTCGCGCGAGTGGGGGGCGTGGTCGGTGGCAATCATATCTATCGTCCCGTCTTTTATGCCCGCGATGAGAGCGTCTCTGTCCGCCGCGGAGCGGAGAGGGGGATTCATCTTGAATCTGCCGTCCTCCTGCAGGTCATCCTCGCAGAGCGTTAGATAATGGGGGCCTGTTTCGCAGGTTATATTCACTCCGCGCGCCTTTGCCGCTCTTATCTGCTCAACGTTTTCTTTTGTTGAAATGTGACAGACGTGATAGGCGCAGCCGGTCTCTTCGCTCAGCTTTATATCGCGCGCCGTCTGAAGATACTCGCTCTCGCTTGAAATGCCCCTGTGGCCGTGAGTGGCGGCGTATCTGCCAAGGTGGATATATCCGCCGTTCAGCAGGGAGTTAACCTCACAGTGAGCGGCGATGATTTTGCCGAGGGACTTCGCACGCAGCATCGCGGATTTCATCATTTCCGCCGTCTGCACTCCTCTGCCGTCATCCGAAAAGGCGCAGACATAACCGCTCATTTCTTCCATATCGGAGAGCTCGGCGCCCTCCTCGTTTTTTGTAATAGTGCCGTAGGGGAAAACCCTGACGGGCGATTCCTTTATCGCCTCAAGCTCGATGCCGAGATTCTCAAGGCAGTCGGGCGCGGGGCGGAGATTCGGCATCGGGCAGACGGCCGTGTATCCGCCGTGCGCTGCCGCCGCGCTTCCGCTGAGGATTGTTTCCTTATATGAAAAACCCGGCTCTCTGAAATGAACATGAACATCACAGAAACCGGGAAAAATAATATATTCCTTTTCATTTTCGGGCAATAATCCCGCAGAGGATAAGAAGTCCGTGGAGTATCTCTCAAGGCTCTTATATTTTTCAGATACAATTCTTATCATTTTATCCTCCGGAATGCCCCGCCGGGAAACGGCAAGGCGGGGAACCTGTATTTATTCAAGGTCCGGCGTCATCCGGGCGCCGGTACCTAACCTATAAAATTATATCATCCGGGAGGGAGTATGTCAACAATTACATAAATATAATCGCAAGAGAATCTTAATATATTCTTAATGCGGCAGGCAGTTGAATCTTAATCGGCTTCCGGATATACTCAAGTCAAGGCACGAGCTTTTGCCGGACGGCAGAATCCTCTGGGTTGTCAGAGAGGGAGACTGGTTCTTCGCGCACGAGTTTGACAGCGGATTCCTGGCTTCTTTTGAAATGGAAGTCAAAGACGTGAACAATATCCCGGTTACGGTATCTTATATTTCGGCGCTTATTGAGTCGATGCGCAATCTGAGCAGGGATCTGAAATATTTCACCCTCGCGGAATCACTGAACGATTTGTCTTACTATCTGAAAAATATTACGGCTGATTTTGTAAGATACAGTTTATTCGTTTTACGCTCCGCGATTGCGGTCTGAGCTCGTTTCATACCGTATAATAAACGTTACAGCCGCCGGCCCGGTTGGGTACCGGCGGCAGGTTTCGTTTTATCCGGGGTAACACTTTTGGTTAAACTGATTATTGACTGAACAGCCCGGGGAATGTATAATAGGCAGGGGCGAAAAAATGAAAAAAGCGATTATATGCGTTGCGCTCTGTCTTGTCTGCGTCATCCTTATCGCGGTGATTGCCGGAGGATGTATCATTTTCAGATACTATCCCCATTACCGCTCCGCCGCGAGGCAGTATGAAGTCAGCGGCGCTCTCAAAGCGGATGATGATGAAATCAGGATTATGAGTTGCAATCTGCGGTGTATAAATCCTCTCGACACCGGCAAAAAAAGCTGGTTTTACAGGGCGGACCTTATCCTTCGCGGGATTGACGGCGCCGCGCCCGGGATTATCGGATTCCAGGAGGCGACAAAGTGGCAGTATGATTATCTGGTGCGCTCCCTGCCCGGATATGATTCCGTCATCACCTACCGCGACCGCGCTCCGAATTCGGAGGGCTGCCCGGTTTTCTATAACACGAAGCTCTATTCACTGATAGACAAGGGCTCATTCTGGCTCTCGGAAACTCCTGAAAAAATGAGCCGCGACTGGGGCTCCGCCTGTTACAGAATCTGCAGCTACACGATTCTCAGATCAAAAGCCACGGGCTTTGAGCTTATTGTATTCAACACCCACCTCGACCACGTGAGCGAAGAGGCGAGGATAAAAGGCATAAACCTCGTGCTTAAAAAGGCGGAGGAATTCGGCTCAAGACCGCTTGTGCTTATGGGCGACCTCAACGCGGAGGTCGGCAGCCCGACCTACGCCGCCGCCACGGCGATTTTTGACGACGCCGCGCTCATGACGGAGGACACCGACACCGGAAGCTGCACCTTCCAGGATTTCGGCGCCGGGCTTGACCGGGGCAGGATAGACTACTTCATGATTTCGAAGCAGGGCCTTTCGGTCGAATCGTACAAGGTGCTTAATGACACTTATGACGGCGTATATTCATCCGACCATTTCCCGATATTCACCGTGTTGAGAACAGACGATAAATAATCTTTTGTTAACCGTTGCGGTTTAAGCCGCAAATAATATATAAACAAGGAGAAAATAACCATGTCAACAGCCAAGAGAATTATTTCGG
>CACZTQ010000011.1 GCA_902784155.1 Oscillospiraceae bacterium | reverse complement strand
CACGTGATTGACAAAAAAGTCAAGCAGGAAAAAATGGCAGGAGACAACCTTAACTGAATTATCGGGCAATAGGAAAACGGTCCGCGGGAATCCCGCGGACCGTTAAATCGTTTTATCAGAAATCGATATACTTTCCTATGAAAGTCTTGACCTTGTGCCAGTAGAGCTCATTGTCAAAGAATGCGGACGCCGTGTGGAATGCGCCGGGAATCGTGAGCATATCCTTGTCGGGAGCTCCGCAGGCCTCATAGAGAGGCTTCATCATCCAGTAGGGGACGAATTTATCCGAGTCTCCGTGAATGAAGAGGGTGGGAGTCTTTGAGTGAACTATCGCCTTTATGGGCGAGGCCTCTTTGAAGTTGAAATTGCCGCGCAGTCTCGATACGATGTTGCCTGCGGTAACAACCGGAGCCGCGGGAAGATGGAACATGGGGCCGACCTGGCTTGAATATTCCTCCCAGGCGGAGGTGAATCCGCAGTCCTCAACGGCGGCGACAACGTTTGAGGGCAAATCTTCGCCCGTAACCATCATTGTCGTAGCGGCGCCCATCGAAACGCCGTGCAGAATGATTTTCGCGTTCTCGTTGAGTGAAACGGCGTAGTCAATCCAGTCGAGGATGATGAGCTTGTCGTAATAGCCCATGGATGTGTAGCTGCTCTTGTCTGAGCCGTGGCCTATCATGTGGGGCATTATAACATTGAAACCGTGCTCAACATACGTCTTGGCGTAGTGAGCCATACCTCTCGGGCTTGAAGAATAACCGTGAATGACGATAGCCCATTTATCAGATTTCTCCTCGGGGAAATAAACCTTCGCGAAGGTGTTTCTGTTGATACGCGAGGAGGCGATAACGGTGTCGCCCGCCGCCTGAGCGTCATACCAGGCATCGGCTTCGTGCACAAGCTCGTTGTTTTTCCAGAATTCGTTTTCGTCCGCGTTTTCGAAGGCGCCGTTTCTGCGTATGAAGTGATTCAAAGGAATATTCAGGACTCCCTCATACATCGCTTCGCCCAGCGTTATATAAGCAACGCCTGCGCCGACAGCGGTTTTGGCAAGAACTTTTAATGCTTTATTCATTGTGTCATCCTCTTTTCGGATTATTTATAACAGCTGATTATGCCTCTGAGCCGGCAAGCCCGGAGATTCTCTCCGAAAACGATTTGATTAAATCGGAGATGATGTTGATTATTCTCATAATCAGGTCGCCGGGGTGCTTGAAGTAATATGAGCGAACGGCGTTGCCGCTGAAATCATTGATATCATACTCGTATATGGTTTCAACGGGCTGCTCCGAATCCTCGGGCCAATCAAATTCTTTGATGCTTACCACGATGATTCCGGCGTCATTTTTCGCTATGTCATTGACCAGGACTTCCGCTCCGCTCTCAAGCTTTACATCCGGCTTGTTAAGACAGCGGGCTCCTTCGGGATTGCTGACTGTCGCGTCGTTTCGGGAGCTTGACGGTAAATGAGGTACCGGAAATGCCGGCGGCATAAGATCGGCAAAGCCGATAACCGAGAAGCCGAGGCACATAGTGAGGATAAGTGCGATGCATAAGATTTTTTTCATTTTAAAATCCACCTTTCATTTTTGTCCGTTATTCAAGGCATCCGCTGAAGGGCTGCCGTTTGTTGGGCGTGTCTGTTTTTGCCGGTGTTAAGAGGCGTCGCCGCCGTCTTCTTTTTCTCCGGAGGCTTTGATTTCGCCGGCGTTTTTGCGCGATTTTTTCTTTTTGATAACGCAGACCGTTACGGCAATCAGCGCGGCCGCGGCTACGATTATCACAAGAAGCAATACGGCTTTGGTGCCGTTCATTCCCGGCGATTCAAGAGGGGGCAGAGCGGCATCGGCCGCCGCGTTGACGGAAAACAGCGCGGCTGTAATAAACGCCGCAAACAATACTGCTGCTTTTTTCATGAATCTGCCTCTTTTCCGGGAACGGAGTCCGTCTCCGCTTTTTTCTTTTTGTTCAGCATTATCAGGGTTATCCATCCCGCAGCGGAAACTGTCACGGCTCCCGCAAAGCAGAGATTTGAGAATCTGACGGTCTCTTCACGGGTTTCAAATCCTGAATTGCCGTATCCCGAGCTTCCCGTCACCGTTTCGCTTTCGGCTCCCGCGGGGGAGTAATAGGGCTCAATCTCATCGGCGAAAGCCATAGGGGCGAGCGCCGAAATTATCAGAGCCGAGAGAATAAGAGCAATAATTCTTTTCATCCTTTTCACCTCATAAAATGTCCGATAAGCAGCCCCGAAAGATATGAGGCGCCGTTAAGTATAAGGGATACGAGAAAAGGATTGATTTTACGGTAGATAAGAGTTTTGCGGTAGATAAGTCCTTCCGTAACGAATACGGCGATTTCCCCGATAAAGACGATGACCAGATATACTTCGTGCCCGTAAAAGAATGACATTATGCCCGTCAGGGCCACGAGCACGGGATTGGTTATGATGTTCACAAGCACAACATTTATGAAGTCGCGCTTTTTTCTGATTCCGATTGCGGCGGCCGCCGCAGTCTCAATCAACACGGTGAGCAGAAGGCATACCGCCATTGTCAGCGGAAGGTTTTTAATCATAAGCTTCGCTCCGTCTCAGACTTTATTCTTGAGCAGAAGCTCCTCGATGGCATAACCGACTCCTCCCTCGGTGTTTGAGAGAGAGACGAAATCCGCCTGACTGAGAAGCTTCGGCTGAGCGTTTGAAACCGCGACTCCCGTCCCGGCGCTCCTGAGCATCTCAAGATCGTTTTCGCTGTCGCCGAAGGCTATTGAGCGCTCGCGCGGAATCCCGATGATATAGAGGGTCATCGCCATCGAAACGGATTTGTTGTTACCTGCGGCAACTATATCGTAGTATCTGTCAAACGCGAAATAGGTCAGCCCTCCGAATGAATCGAGGAAATCCCTGTCGGTCTCGGCGCTGGCAGCTATTACCTGAATATTGTCATCGCGCGTTTTCAGCAGATAGTCCTCAAAATCCGTCACGGGGGTTTCAAGGTCGGTCAGCTCGCGCGGCCTTCCTGGGATTGAATAGCTCCTGCGCTTTCCTTCAAACGCCGCCCAGAGGTTCTCATTATCAAAGTAATACTCCGCAAGGCGCGCGGCGGTTTCTTCGGGCATAAAACGCTCAAACACCGTTTCGCCGCCTATTGTTATCATCGTTCCGTTTCCTGAAAGGATTCCGTCAACCTCTATCTGCCTGAATATTTCGTGCGGGATGTTGCCGTATGATCTGCCGGTGTTGATGAAAACCTTATGGCCGAGAGAACGCGCGCGTTTTATCGCCTCGATGTTTCTCTGCGGTATTATATGGTCTCTGCCGGTCAGCGTCCTGTCAATGTCGAGAAACAGCGCGTAAGAATTCATTATGCCTCAACCTTATGGAAAATCTTTTTGCCCTTCCTGACTATAATCGGGGATGAGGCGAGCTCATCCTTTGTATATGAAGTGTAGGTATCGGTAACTTTGACATCGTTTACGGAAACGCCGTTCTGCTCGCAGAGCTTCCTGGCCTCGCTTCTGGATTTGGCGATTCCCGTTTTGACGAGCACGGCGAGAATATCGATTTTACCGTCGGTGAAATCGGCATCCTCAAGCTTTGTCGAAGGCATATTCTCAGCATCGGCCGCGCCGCCGAAGAGAGCCTTCGCGGTCTGCTGCGCCTTGAGAGCCTCATCCTCGCCGTGGACGAGCTTCGTGAGCTCGAAGGCGAGAATCTCTTTGGCTTTGTTGAGCTGGCTGCCCTCCCATTTATCCATCTCGTCAATCTCTTCGAGCGGGAGGAAGGTGAGCATTCTTATGCATTTAAGCACGTCGGCGTCGTCAACATTGCGCCAGTACTGATAGAAGTCATAGGGTGAGGTCTTTTCGGGGTCAAGCCATACCGCGCCGGAGACGGTCTTGCCCATCTTT
>CACZTQ010000010.1 GCA_902784155.1 Oscillospiraceae bacterium | reverse complement strand
TGTTTGAGAGGAAATCGAGGAAGTCGAGAATGTCGAATCCCAGTATTTTCACGCCGCTCCAGATTCCAAAGCCGAATGAGCAGACCGTGCCGAGAATAAGGCCGTAAACGGCGACGGCAATGGTTGTGCCCAGACGCTTTGAGCCGAATGTGTCTATGAATCCGGAGACTATCGCCTCAAGAATCGAAACGGAGCTTGTAAGCGCCGCGAAAAGGACAAGGAAGAAGAAGAGAGCGCCGATATATTTTCCGCCGGGCATCGAGATGAATACCTTGGGAAGGGTGACAAACATAAGGGAGGGGCCCGTGCTCAGAGCGGATTTGTCGCCGCCCGAGAATTCGAAAACGGCGGGGATAATCATAAGACCCGCGAGGAAGGCGATGGCGGTGTCAAAAATCTCAATCTGGTGCGCCGCCTTGCCGATCTTTTCTTCTTTTGAAAAATAAGAACCGTATGTAATCATTATACCCATAGCAAGGGACATCGAATAGAAGAGCTGACCGAGAGCCGCGAGGAAGGTCTTGAAGCTGAGCTGGCTGAAATTCGGAAGAAGATAATATTTTATACCTTCTTTGGAGCCCGGTCTCACTATAACATAGATCGAGAGGGCAACGGTGATAATCAGCAGCAGCGGCATGAGAATACGGCTGAGCTTTTCAATTCCCTTGTTGACGCCGAAAATGACCACGAGCGTTGTGACGGCGAGGAAGATGCCGAACCAGATAAGCGGCTCGCCCGTTGCCGAAACATAGCTTGTAAAATAAGAATCGGACGCTGTCGCCTGCCCGTCGGTTATAATCGCGGCGGTGTATTTGGTGACCCAGCCGCCTATGAGGCAGTAGTAGGGGAATATAAGGACCGGAACAAAGGTCGCGAGCTTACCTACAAACGCCCATTTGGGGTTCAGCTCCCTGAAGGCCGCGAGAGGGCTGAGCTGAGTCTTTCTGCCGATGGAAATTTCGGTTATCATAAGAACCGTTCCGAATGTTACGGCAAGAAGAATGTAAACAAACAGGAAGATTCCTCCGCCGTATTTCGCGGCGAGGTAGGGAAATCTCCACAGATTTCCGAGGCCGACTGCGGAGCCGGCTGCGGCAAGCACGAAACCGAGCCTGCCCGAAAAAGTATTTCTTTTTTCCATAAAAAATCACTGTCCCTGAAAAATTAGTGCCTGTGCATTATACCACGTTTTTTGCCGAAATCAAATATTTTTATCAAAAATGACACTCAGCGGGAGATTTTCCGGGGATTTTTGGGCAATTTTTAAAAAAATCCAAAAAAATTTAAAAAAATTGAAAAAAGTGTTGCAAAATTGTAATATGCGATATATAATAAGGTGCTTTGTGATGAGCAGGGCTTTATATAGTGTCTGTATTCAGACACCGGCAGGTTTCTTTTATAAAAGGAATCCGGCCGTCACGGTAACAGTTCAGAGATGAAAGAACGGAGTGAAAAGCATGGACTGGATCAACTCTTTTCTGCAGGCGCATTTCACAAGCAAGGGCGCCCTCATCTTTTTAAGAATTTTATATATTTTTTTAATTTTCCTATTGATTTTTTCGTTTATTTATCTTATGATATACTCAGCGAATCACAACGGCATAGAATTGCTGCGTGAGCTCAAAGGACGTTAGTATGTTTAAAAAGATTAAAGAGAATGTCAGCGGAGCTTTCGGCAGCGTTGCTGTGTTTTTCTTCCTGTGTGTATTTCCGATGGCGATAATGAACGGCTATCACGATATCACGGCAATGAAACAGATTACCTTCTGCCTGATAACGGTAGTGTTCACATTTCTCTGTCTGTTTACATATTTTCTTACCTGCAGCAGCGAGAGGCTCACAACTCTCCCGAAGCTGAGCGCGACAGATATCGCGATGCTTCTTTTCCTGTTTGTGGCCGTCTTCTCCTGCATTTCTTCCCCCTGGGTCCTCACGGCCCTGAGCGGAAGAGCGGCCAGGCGAATGGGCTTTGTCACGGTGCTCGCAACCGTTATGGCCTACTTCCTGGTTTCAAGGTTTTATAAGTTAAGACGCAGAGAATTCATCTTTCTCGGTCTTATCACCATATTCATGTGCGTGTTCTCAATCATACAGTTTTCCGGGTTTGACCCGCTGGGCTTCCTGTCAACCGTCGCGGTTAAAAAGAGACCGAATTTCATCGGCTTCTCGGGCAACGTAAATATGTTCGCCGCCCTGCTGACACTGTTTGTCCCGCTGTTCTTCACCCTGTTCTGTTTTGAGAAAAAGGTTCTTCCGTCAATAGCATGGTTTCTTTTCGCGCTTGTCGGTATGTGCGGAATGTTTGCCACCAACAGCGACGGCGGAATCCTCGGACTCGTCGTGGCGTTTGCGGTGCTTCTCCTGGTTTGCTTCAAATCGAGAATCCTGCTCGCCAAATGTATGTTCGTATTCAGCACATTCTTCCTTTCGATGTTTATCTTCTATATGATCCGCAGGATCTTTGAAGAGAAGGCCAGAATCAGCGCTCCGCTCTACAAGATAATGCTTGACCCCAAGGTTTTCGTTCCCGGGTTCGTTTTCTTCACGGCGCTCGCGGTTATGATTCTCGCTTTCAAGCCCGGTGAGGCGTTCCTGCTCAAGCTCAGGAAGATTTACATTATCGCGGTCATAGCCGTGATTGCGCTTACCACGCTGCTGTTCATCTACTTTACCCTCATTGACAAAGAATCCGAAATCGGCGAAGCCTCAAGATATTTCAGATTCAATGACAAGTGGGGCTCAAAGAGAGGATATGCCTGGAAGAAGGCGATGCGCCTTTACGCCCAGGCCCCGCTCGCGAGGAAGCTTATCGGTTACGGCGAAGACAATGTCGCGATGGCGTTCTTCGGAACGTACGGAAGGAGAACCTTCTCCGATATAGGTCTGATCTTTGACAACGTCCACAATTATTTCCTGCAATACCTTATCACATTGGGCGCCTGGGGTATGATAACATATACTCTGACCCTGATATTCGCGCTCAGGACCGCGTTCAAAGACAGTTCTTATATAAAAACAGCAATAGCCGTCGCAATCTGCGCGTATATTGCACAGTCAACGGTGAATATCACTCAGCCGATATCAACACCGATGCTGTATGTATTTTTGGGCTTAGCCCAATCCAGGTCGCAAGTTAATTGATTTATGATAAATAGGAGGACATTTAGAATGAAAAAAAGTACACTTGCTAAAATATTAGCATGTCTGCTTGTTGTAACAACCGTTTTCTGCTACTTCGCAAGCGCTGCATTTGCAGCCGATGGCGATACTGATCCTGCAGGCGTTGCTACAGCAACTGACGCACAGACCCCCACAGCAACTGACGACGCAGCAACAGCTACCGACGACGCAGCTACTGCTACCGACGATGCAGCTACAGCAACCGACGCTGACACAACAGCTACCGACGCTGAAGCTACCGCTACCGAAGCTGAAGAAGCTACCGCTACTGAGGCTGAGGCTACTGCTACCGAAGCTGAAGAAGCTACCGCTACTGAGGCTGAGGCTACCGCTACCGAAGCTGAAGAAGCTACCGCTACCGAAGCTGAGGACGCAACTGCTACCGATTCTGAAGCTACCGCTACCGACAGCGGCGAAGATGAAGATGAGGACAACTTCCTTGTTAAGCTCTTCAAGAAGATCATAGACTTCTTCAAATCGATTTTCGAAAAACTCGGAATTCACTGCTAATCAAAATTTCGACGAATTGAAAATCATGAATCAATTAACATATAGGGCTGCCGCAAATAGAGAGGTTCTACGAGCGGCAGCCTCTATTATTCCCGGTTTTTCGATGCGGAGCGCTGAGCTCCGTTTTTCTTTTTTTCGGGGCAGACCGCTGCCCGGCCGGGAATCGCCCGCGCGGGAATGAGTGAGAGTATCACGGCGGAATTGAGGCGGCAACCGGACAGGCGGTTAAATCATCGGATTATGCACAATACAATCAAATCCGATACAACCCGATGCAGGCTCAATACAATTAAGGAATAAATAATAAAAAATAATAAAAAATAATAAAAAAATATATACTTATAATACATTATAGTATATACAGGTTATTACTATATACACTGTAATACATAAATCATTATATTCAGAACACGCCGACAGACGCCCGTTCAGGAGCAGGGCGGCGGAATCTCAGGCGGGCAGGCGCCTGAGCGAAACAGGCGCAGCCCGGTGCCGTTTGGCTGTTATGCACGGGAAAAATCCCGGAATAAGGCAAAAAATACAGAAAAACGGCCGTAAATATTCCAAAATCGACAAAATATATTACAATCGTGTAATAATTTGTGTAAAATAACTATTGACTTTGCAATTATTAAGTGGTAAACTTTGCGTACGAATGGTATCTCGGATAATACCGTTTGAATATTATGAAAGGATTGAAGCTTTATGAAAAAGGTACTTGCAATTGTTCTCGCTCTTATTATGGCTTGCTCGGTTATGAC
>CACZTQ010000009.1 GCA_902784155.1 Oscillospiraceae bacterium | reverse complement strand
GATTCTTTTTTACAGAGCTGTTAATATCCATCTCTGAGCTTCCCGCACACATTCACTTTTCCCCGGAGGAAAGTTTTAAATGGATTTCATCCCTTATAATTCAAGGCTGACATATCACAAATATCCTTTCGGCGCAGTCAGAGAAGGAACTCAGGTTACTTTCAGATTCATCCTTCCCGCGGGTTTTTACTGCTCCGGAGCAGATCTTGTTGTGACCTGCGGCGATATTAAATCATATACTCCTTTTGAATACGAATACACGCAGGAAAACGGCGAGACCTGGTGGAAGTGTTATTTCACACCCGATAAACACGGGCTGTATTTTTACAGAATCCGCTTATCGACAGGTTACGGAGATGTATTTATAACAAGAGCCGAATCTTCTCTCGGCACAATTTCGTCAGACGGCGATGATTTTCAGCTGACGGTTTATTCCCGTGATTTCACAACGCCCGAAAAGATAAAGGGCGGCATGATATATCAGATATTTCCCGACAGATTCTGCTCTTCCGGAAAGGTCAGAGAGAATCCCGGCTTTGGCAGAATAATACGCTCCGACTGGGGCGGTGAGCCTTTATGGGAGCCCGATGAAAACGGCAGGATTACAAAGTACGATTTCTTCTGCGGCGATTTTGAGGGTATTGAAAGCAAGCTCGATTATATAAAGTCGCTCGGCGTGAATTACATATATCTGAATCCAGTTTTTTCGGCAGCGTCCAATCACAGATACGACACCGCCGATTATGAAAAGCCCGATTATCTGCTTGGTACCGAAGAGGATTTCAGCAGGCTTTGCGCTGTTGCCGCCTCAAAAGGAATCGACATCATTCTTGACGGAGTATTCAGCCATACCGGGTCCGACAGTAAATATTTCAATAAAGATAAGAATTTCGGTGATGGCGGAGCATATAACGACAGAAACTCTCCGTATTTCAGCTGGTATAAATTCACCGAGTGGCCCGATAAGTATGACAGCTGGTGGGGAGTGGATATACTGCCCGAAATCGATGAGACCAACGACAGCTATATTGAATATATCGGCGGGATTCTCGATAAATGGCAGAAGCTCGGCGCAAAAGGCTGGCGTCTCGATGTTGCGGATGAGCTGCCGGATAAATTTCTTGATGCCCTCAGGGCTAAAGTCAAATCGGCCGACAAAGACGCCGTAATAATCGGCGAAGTCTGGGAAGACGCTTCAAATAAAATCAGCTACGGAGAGAGAAGACATTATCTCGAAGGCTCTCAGCTCGATTCGGTAATGAATTATCCCTTCGCAAACGCCATGCTCGATTTTGCTATAACCGGTATTGCCGAGGGATTCAACGATAAAATATCGGAAATCTGCGAAAACTATCCCAAATGCGTTGTGGATTGCCTAATGAATCATATCGGCACCCACGATACCTGCAGAGTCCTCAACAGGCTCGGCACACTCGATAACTATTACAGCACCGGCCTCGAGAGATATAAGGGCGGGCTTGACGACGGTCAGAGACGCTCTGCCGTCAGGCTTCTTAAAATGCTCTCGGCCATTCAGTTTACTCTGCCCGGTGTCCCGTCCGTTTATTACGGAGACGAAGCCGGGACCGACGGGGGAGTTGACCCTTATAACAGAGGTTGCTATCCCTACGGAAAAGAGAACGAGGAGCTCCTTGAGCATTACCGCCTTCTCGGCAGAATCAGAAGAGAGCATCCCGTATTCAAAGACGGCGCTTTCATTCCCGTATCATCGATTATGGGCTGCGTTTGCTTTATGAGAGAGGGCAGGGGTGAGAGGATAATAACCGTCGCAAACAATAACTCTCACTCCATAACATACGAATTGCCGTTTGAAGGCTTTGTATCTCTTACCGGAGGCGAGGTTTTCTCAAACAAAGTGTTTGTCGATAAAGAAAAAACCGAAATATTATGGATGAAATGTGATTCAGATGAGTAAGAATGTCAGATTCAGAACTTCGGATAAAGCCGTTTCCCGGGGCAGATATAAAATCTGGGCGCTTGTAGCCCTGATACTTGTCTCGGCTGTCGTGCTTTCCTGTTATATAATATTAAAAAACAATGATTTTGATTTCAGGGCGGCTCTCGGAGGAGATCCCGACGCTACCGCAGAAGATATTGACAATCCGCCCGAGAATACCGAAAAATCAGACAGGCGCTTTCTCTTCTGGTGCAGCGATTCGGTGAGCGGCGATCTGCAGTTTTTCTGGATTGCCAGAATTTCGATGCCGAAAGGGAAATACACCGTTCTTTCTCCATCGCTCGATGAGACCGTCTATTACAAAGATTCATATCTGACATTCGGTAAGATATTCGACCTTTACGGCGACGAGGGGCTTACCAAAGCGGTTGAGGAATATTATAAAATCAAAATCTTTCACAGAATAGGCTCCGACACGGAGCAGTTCAAGCAGACTGTCAATTATTTCGGCAGCGTCACCGTTGAAATTCCCGAGCCCATAGAATACCGCGGTCAGTTCAATCTGATTCTTATGAAAGGCAGCAATACTCTTAAAGGCGACACTCTCTATAAATATCTGGTTTATACCAATTATATGGAATCGCGCGGCCCCGAAATCCGCTGCGGAATTCTCGCGCAGATACTTGATACCGTCATTAACCCCGATAATGTCGGACGGCTTGATAAGATATATTCCCGCCTTGCGAACACCATAAAAACAGATGTAACGATTGTCGGTTTCTCGGCAATGAGAGAATATCTTACTCAGCTTTTCAACACGGGAGTCAAAGAAACGGTAATCGCCTCAAAGGCATCTCAAATTTAAAACCCGGGGAATTATAAAATGAAAAAAGGTACCCGTCTGTTCCTTCTGTTTATTTCCCTGATTCTCATAGTGTCGGCTGTTTTTCAGATAAAGACCAATTTCCCTGATCTGAGAATGCCGCTTATTAACAGATATGTGGGCAATGTCAAGGAATCGGCTAACGGAAGCAGATATAAAACTTATTTTTATGAGCTTGCTCCTATTGAAAGGCAGGCATACAATTTAATACTCGATGAGATTTATGATATGCCTGAAAAAATACTTGTCCCGAATCTTTCGGAGAAGCAGCTTGACGAGGTATTCAAATCTCTTCTCAATGATAATCCCGATCTGATTTTCCTCGGCAGAAAATGCCGGCTGAATTCGGAGCTCTGGAATACATATATCTCTTTTGATTATATTATGTCAAAAGAAGAGTATAAAAAGGCATCCGCCGATATGAGCCTCAAGCGCGACCTCATCATCGCTTCGCTCTCGGATCTTACCGACGAATTCAAAACAGAGCTTGAAATTCACGATTATATTATTGCCAACTGCGTTTATAAATTAGAGGATGAGGTCTATTCCTACTCGTCAGCATACGGTGCCCTTGTTGACGGGAAGGCCGCCTGCGAAGGATACTCAAAGGCCGCCAAATACGTATTTGACAAGGTAGGTATTGAGAGCATACTCGTCAGCGGCAAGGCCAGCGGCGACGGACGCGATGACGGAGACCATATGTGGAATATCGTTAAAATAAACGGCGATTATTATCACCTCGACCTTACCTGGGATGACCCCGTCAGCAGCGATTCCACCTCGATGAGCATTCACACTTATTTTAACCTTACGGATGAGGCTATCGGTATAAATCACAGCGATTTTTCATATTCGCCCGGCTGCACGGCAACCGAAGAGAATTACAGCATCAAACACGGTCTGAGATTCGAGAATTACTCCGATAAAGACGATTCAAAACTGCGTTCTCTACTGGTCAATGAGTATAATTCAGGCGAAAAGAATATTCAGATAAGCTTTGTTAATAAGAGCTCTTATGATAACGCTTTCAAATCTCTTATTACAAATAAAAAGATTTACAATGTTCTCGGCAATGTCAAATCAAACAGAGGCAATTCTGTCGCCCGGTCAATTACCGGCTACTATGCCGACGACAGTTTTTACACTTTAACCTTCATATTCAGGTGATTGTATGGATAAGAAAAGAATTGAAAATGCCGTCAGAGAAATCCTTATTGCAGTAGGAGAGGACCCCGACAGACCCGGTCTTACGGAGACGCCCGCAAGAGTTGCGAGGATGTATGAAGAAATATTCTCCGGTCTCAGCGATGACCCCACGAGGCATCTCAAGATGTTTGACGAGGGGAGCGAAGAGATGGTAATAGTCAGGGATATTCCTCTCTATTCAATGTGCGAGCATCATCTGCTTCCTTTCATAGGCAAGGCGCATATCGCCTACATCCCTTCGGACGGCAGGGTTATCGGTCTTTCAAAGCTTGCAAGGATTGTTGACTCTTTTGCAAAACGTCCTCAGCTTCAGGAGAGACTCACAATGCAGATAGCCGATTTCCTCGATGAGAGCCTTCATCCTATGGGCGTGGCGGTTGTTATCGAGGCCGAGCATCTTTGTATGACAATGAGGGGTGCGAGAGCATCGGGCTCACAGACGAGAACATCCGCTCTTCGCGGCATTATGAGAAATGATTCCAAGACAAGGGGAGAGGCACTGTCTCTTCTGACCGGGGGAAGAAACTGATGTATCCGCAGATATTGGGCATTCTCAACTACACTCCCGATTCGTTCTCCGACGGCGGGAAGTATTTCAGCCCCGGGCTTGCTGCGGAGCGGACACACGAAATGGTTTCGCAGGGAGCCGATATAATCGACGTCGGCTGCAATTCCACAAGACCGGGCAGCGAGATTCTTTCTCAGGAGGAGGAACTCCTCAGATTAAAGGAGGCTCTGCCCGCGGTAATGTCGGCGTCCGGAGTCCCGGTATCGGTTGATACCTTCTATCCTGCCTGCGCGGTCTATGCTCTCGATAACGGAGCTTCAATTATCAACGATGTCAGCGGAGAGTATAATGAAGAAATTGCGCAGTCCGTATTAAAACACGACGCTTCTTATGTTGTGACTCATAATCCGTGCGGAGCCGATAAGATAAAGGAATACCCCTGCGGCGCGCTCGGCGATGTTTCTTCTTTCTTTGATGACTGTATAAAAAAGGCCGCAGCTACAGGGCTCGGGCCGGATAAGCTGATACTTGACCCCGGATTCGGATTCGGTAAAAGCGCTGACGATAATTACGCTCTGTTAAAGAATCTCGGCGCTCTCAAAAAAGAGG
>CACZTQ010000008.1 GCA_902784155.1 Oscillospiraceae bacterium | reverse complement strand
GACGGCCGGGAATCCCGCGATACTCGGCTCAATGCCCGGTAGCGCGAGGCTCTATTATAAGCTCGGCTGCGGGGGCGAAATCCCTCTGACCGTCAGGGAGGGGCGGCGTATGGCCGGCTCCCTCAATCCGGATAAAAAGGAAATCATAAAGAAAGCCGGAGCTCCGGTCAAAGCGGAAAAATCCTCCTCCGCCCCCGCTCTCAGAATCAAAAATCTTTATTTCAGATATTCAAAAGAATCTCCCGACGCTCTCGCGGGCACGAATCTCACGGTTGACGAGGGCGAGATAATGTGTCTGCTCGGCGCAAACGGCTCGGGCAAGAGCACCCTGCTCTCGGCCGTTTCGGGGCTCATCACTCCCTACTCCGGCAAAATCGAGATATTCGGTAAGAATATCAGAAAATATACGGGGCAGTCGCTTTATAACGAATGCGTCGCCCTTCTGCCGCAGGACGCGCAGTGTCTTTTTGTCAGAAACACCCTGCGCGAAGAGCTTGAGGAATCCGGGGCGGATTTCGGCACGATTCCCTATGATTTGTCTTACGCCGCCGATACTCATCCCTATGACCTGAGCGGCGGGGAAATGCAGCTGGCGGCTCTCGCAAAGGTGATGGCCTCAAAGCCGAGGCTTCTGCTGCTCGACGAGCCGACAAAGGGTCTCGACTCTCTCGCTAAAGAAACGGCGGTGCGGGTGCTTAAAGCCCTTAAAGAAAAAGGAATCACCATACTCGCCGTCACTCACGATGTGGAATTCGCCGCTATGTGCGCCGACAGAGTCGCTCTGCTTTTCAGGGGCGGAATCACGGCCGTTGACGGCCCGCACGGCTTCTTTGCGGACAATATCTTTTACACGACCTCAACAAATAAAACCCTGAGGGATTTAAACCCTCTGATTATAAGACCGGAAGACATAAAATGACAGTTATCAAAAGCGCATCGGTCCGCAGGGCCGCTTCATACATAATACCGTTTTTTCTGATACCTGCAATCGTTATCACGGGTATGCTCGTTTTCAGGGAAAAGAGCCGCATTTTTCTTATGGTGTCGGTTTCGGCGCTGACTCTGTTTCTCTTTATCTGCGGCTTTGAGCAGCGGAAAACCGGCTCGCGCAGGCTGATTCTCACGGCCGTATTCATAGCGCTCGCCTCCATTGGCAGGGCGGTCTGCTCTCCCCTGCCGGGCGTGAATCCCGTGACGGCGATAACGGTGCTCTGCGCCGTTTATCTCGGAGGAGAGGCCGGATTTATGACGGGCGCGTTCACGGCGCTTATCTCAAATATATTCTCGGGTCAGGGGACCTGGACACCTTTCCAGATGCTCGCCTGGGGGCTTATCGGTATGACGGCCGGGCTTCTGTCGCGCTTTCTCCTCAGCGGCAACAGCAGGCTGAAGCTGTGTGTTTACACCTTTGCAGCGGGCGCGGCCTACTCGCTGATTATGGATGTATTCACCGTGATTTGGGCAAACAATACCTTCATCCCGAAGGCATACGCGGCGGCGCTTCTCACCGCTCTGCCCTTCACGGCGGTCTATTGCATATCAAATATAATCTTCACTTATCTTCTCGCGAAACCCTTCGGCGAGAAGCTCGGCAGGATAAAAATCAAATACGGCATCTGAAGGACTGCGCTTCGGCAGTCCTTTATTTTATACTTGTCAGGGCAGCCCTTTATATGGTATAATATAAGAGTAAACGAGCTCTCATATTTCATTATGAGGGCGTAGAGGTGTTTTTATGGCAGAAATCAGAAATATAATATTTGATATGGGCGGGGTGCTGATAGACTATAACCCCGAGAAAACCCTGTATTCGGTTTTTGACAGGGAGACAGCGGACATTGCCCTTCGCGAAATATTCAGGAATCCCGTATGGGCCGAAAAGGACAGAGGCACGGTTTCGGCGGATGACATTCTTTATATGGCAAAGGATAAAATCCCGGTATGCGCCTATGAAAAAATCGCGGAGATGACAAGGAATCTCTATCCGTATATGACCCCTTTCACAGAGACGGAAGAAATCGTTGTGAAACTCAAGGCAAACGGATACCGCATTTTTCTGCTCTCGAACGCCTCTCTCGATTTTCATATTCAGAGAAAAAACATCCCCGCTCTCAAAATTTTTGACGGCTGCCTTATCTCGGCGGACTGCCGCATAATAAAGCCCGAGCCCGGGATATATGAGAGGCTGCTGTCAAAATTCAACCTCAGGGCGGAAGAGTGCTTTTTCATAGACGATGTCGCGAAAAACTGCGAGGCCGCGGAGCGCGCGGGAATCCGCTCATACAACCATAAATTATATGACTTTGAATCGCTGATAAAAGCGATGAAAGAAAACGGGATAGATATATGAATTGTTTCACAGACCGGGCAAAGAGCGTGACGGAATTCCGCTCGCTCGTAAACGCAATACACAAGGGCAGAGTCCCCGCGGGAGTTACGGGGCTCTCCTACATACATAAGGCTCACGTCATCTCGTCACTCTGTACGGGGTTTAACCGCAGGGCGCTCGTTATCGTTCCGGATGAGGCGCAGGCCTCGCGTATGGTTTCGGACCTTACGAATTTCGGCATAAGAGCTCTGCTTTTCCCCGCAAGGGATTTTTCATACCATATCGAGGAGACGGTTTCAAGAGAATATGAGCACCGCCGTCTCAAGGTGCTCGACACCATGCTCACACGTGATTATGACGCCGTCGTCGCGGGCGCGGAGGCGCTGATTCAGCTCACTCCCCCTCCCGCCGTGCTTATGGCCGGCTCGCTCACGGTAAAGCCCGGCGACGAATTCACGGTCGATGAGATAACAGACACTCTCGTCAGGGGCGGCTACACCTTCTGCGAGCAGATTGACGGTCCGGGGCAGTTTGCCGTGCGCGGCGGAATCCTCGATTTCTTCCCGCCCTATTCGCAGTATCCCTGCAGGATTGAGTTCTGGGGAGACACCATTGACTCGGTGTTCTATTTTGACCTGGATTCCCAGAGGCGTACCGAGATGCCCGATTCCGTAAGAATCACACCGGCCAAAGAGGTGCTCGCGACAGACGAGCAGCTCATCGCCCTTATCAATAATCATATAAAAGAGAAGAGAGTCAGGGGCGCGGGCGGCAAGATGCTCGCCGCCGAGGCGGAAAAAATCGCCTCCGGCATAAAGGTCAACTGCGCCGACAAATATCTGCCTCTGATATATCCGGAATCAAACGGTATCTTTGACTATGTTGCGGATGATATGCTCTTTGTATGCGAGAGCTTCGCCGTCAAGGATAAATTCAACTCCGCCATTCAGCTTCAGCACGACACGGTCAAGGCGCTCACCGCCGACAATGTCCTGTGCAGGGGGCTTGAGAGATATACACTTGAAGCTTTTGAGATACACAAGCGCTATGTCGATATGGGGGCGGTCTATCTCGATAACCTTCCGCGCGGCAGCTTTGACACGGGCGTTAAGGAGCTGATCAGCTTCTCGGCAAAGCAGCTGATACCCTGGAACGGCTCTCTCGCCGTGCTCAAGGAGGATATAGAGAGCAGGATGGCGCACCGTCAATACACCTGCGTGGTTATGGCGGGCAGCGAAAAAACCGCCTCGACTCTCTCAGTCGATCTTGAGAGGACGGGCGTTCCGAATAACTATTACAGCACCCCTCCCGAAAAATTCCCCGTCGGCAAGGTCTCGGTCATACCCGGAGGCCTCACCTACGGATTCGAATACCCCGAGGCGGCGTTCTGCGTATTCACATACCGCCTGCATATCTCCAAGGCCCAGAAGCCCGCGAGAAAGACGAGCAAACACGCCTTCAGCAATCTCACCGAGCTTCACAAGGGAGAATATGTTGTTCACTCCGCTCACGGCATCGGAGTTTTTGAGGGCATAACGAGCCTTGAAACGCAGGGCACTCTGAAGGACTATATCAAGATAAGATATGACCGCGGCGATATTCTCTATGTTCCCGTCACTCAGCTTGACCAGGTGTCAAAATACATCGGCGGCGGAGAGGACAGGACCGTCAAGCTCAACAGGCTCGGCGGCAGAGAATGGGAAAAGACGAGGACGAGAGTAAAATCCGCCGTCAAGGATATGGCGAAGGATCTTATAGCTCTCTACTCAAAGCGCCTGAAAATCGAGGGGCACGCCTTCTCGCCCGATATCGATATGCAGAGCGATTTCGAGAGCCGCTTTGAATACAGCGAGACAGAGGACCAGCTCCGCTGCGTTAGAGAAATCAAGCGCGATATGGAAAAACCCTACCCGATGGACCGCCTTCTCTGCGGTGACGTGGGATTCGGCAAGACCGAGGTCGCGCTCAGAGCGGTATTCAAGTGCATAGCGGACGGAATGCAGGCGGCGATTCTTGTGCCGACAACCATTCTCGCCCTTCAGCATTATCAGACGATTCTCAAGCGCTTTGACGGCTTCCCCGTCGAGATTTCGATGCTATCGAGATTCTGCACAAAGAAGGATATCGACAAGACTCTTCTCGGCCTTAAACGCGGAAGCATCGACATAGTCGTCGGCACTCACCGCCTTATTTCGGATGACGTTAAATTCAGCCGTCTCGGCCTTATCGTTGTTGATGAGGAGCAGCGCTTCGGCGTGGCTCAGAAGGAGAAGCTCAAGACGCTGTACCCGGCCGTTGACGTGCTCACCCTGACGGCGACGCCCATTCCTAGGACCCTCAATATGGCGATGACCGGAATCAGGGATATGGCCGTCATCGAGGAGGCCCCGCAGGACAGACAGCCTGTTCAGACCTACGTCATAGAGCACAATATGGATATTCTCGTCGAGGCAATGGAGCAGGAGCTCAGGAGAGGCGGCCAGGTATATTACCTCTATAATAAAGTTGAAACAATAGAGCGCAAGGCGGCGGAGATAATGAAATATCTGCCCGAAGCGCGCGTTGCCGTGGCTCACGGCAAAATGACCGAGGTTGAGCTCAGCGAAGTCTGGAGGAAGCTCCTTGACGGCGAAATCGACATTCTCGTATGCACCACCATAATCGAGACGGGTGTAGATGTTCCCAATGTAAACACGCTCATAATCGAGAATGCCGACAGGATGGGCCTTGCTCAGCTTCATCAGATAAGAGGCAGGGTCGGAAGGAGCGCGAGAAGGGCGAGCGCCTATTTCACCTTCACAAGAGGCAGGCAGCTCAGCGAAATCGCGGAGAAACGCCTTGAAGCAATCAGGGAATTCACGGAATTCGGCTCCGGCTTCCATATAGCTATGAGAGACCTCGAGCTCAGGGGCGCGGGAAACATTCTCGGCTCCTCACAGCACGGTCAGATGGAATCCGTCGGCTACGATATGTATATAAAGCTCCTTGAGCAGGCGGTCAGCGAGGAGAAGGGCGAAAAGCCGAAGGAGCCCGAGAGGGACTGCCTCATCGACCTGCCCATCGACGCTCACATACCGGAGGATTATATCTCAAGCGTACCGCAGCGGCTTCAGATTTACCGCAGAATCGCCGATATAAGAAGCAAGGAGGACGCGCTTGACGTTACGGATGAGCTCATCGACAGATTCGGCGAGCCGCCCGAGACGGTGCTCGGCCTTATCAAAATCTCAACCGTCAGATACAAGGCGGCAAAAATCGGGATATACGAGATTTCCATTGAAAGCGGACGCCTCGTTTTCAAGACCGACAATCTCGATATGGAAACAATTTACAAGATTGCCCCGCATTTCGGCGGCAGGGTAAAGGTCAGCGCAGGCGGCGGAAAGCCCTATTTCTCAATATCCGCTCTTGAAGGCGAAAATAAGCTCGCGCTTATTGAGAGAGCGCTCGACTACGCCAACGGGTAAGATTATGGAAGAAATCAGAAATTCAAACGAAATCCCCGAAACCGAAAATAAGAAAAAAAGGCTGCCGAAGCCGGCGGTCATAGTTGCCGTGTGCGCGGTTGCTATTCTGATACTCGCCTTCTGCTTCAAAGACTCGTTTCTTTCGGGCGCGGCGCTCAGAAAGGCGGGACAGGGAGACTTCAGGGGTGCGAAATCCGTTTCATCATTTATCGGAAAAACCAAGGGAGACAGCCTGAGGAAATATATCGACCTGCGCCTTGAAATCAACAGGGCGTATCCCGGCCTGCTCGTTGAATTCGATAAAGATAAAATCTCCGCCTGGAGAGATACCGCCGGCGAAATCAAGACGGAATCCGAAAAGAGCAACGCCTCCCTTTTCGTTGAGGTCGCGGGGCTCTATGATAATCTGAATACAATCTGCGCTCTCGAGAGCAGATACTCAAATATGAGAGACAGCATTCTCGAGATGATGAGTGTCTTTGACGAAATCAACCGTCTCTATTCAAAGGACGGGAGCGGCAACAGCGTGCCATTCACCATCGGGCAGGAAACCGCGAGAGTTGAGAAATGGGAGGAACTTTGCTCCTCGCTCATCAGCTTCGGCGGCGAAATACCCGGGGGCGAAAAAATCTATCTGCTCTCGTTTCTCACCGTCGAAACCCGTGCCGAGTGCAAGGAAATCAAAGACCAGATGAATGAGCTCAGAACCAAGGGCTACGGCGACGACGACCCGGTCAGAGTCAGCACCAGCGGCCACAAATCCTTCCCCGATATAGCGAATTCAAACGGCGTCTCGGTCAGCGTTTCGAGAAAAGAGGAATATGAAAAATATATGTATTCCTCAATATGCAGGGCCCTGACGGAATCCCTGGCGCAGTATTATACGGGAATAGACCTGTGATAAAACGCCGCAGTTTTACGAATCTTAAGAAAATCTTAACTTTTACTAAGACGAATTTTTGAAATTGAGTGTTAAGCTGAAAGCGGATCAAGGAGGAGCGCCGATGTTTACTGTTCTCGTTTGTGACGATGACAAAGCAATTCTCGACTCCATAGAGATTTATCTCAGGCAGGACGGGTACAACGTGCTTAAAGCGGAAAACGGCATTGATGCGATTGAGATGATAAAAAACAATCAGATTCACTGCTGCATTCTGGATATAATGATGCCCGGACTTGACGGCCTGAGCGTAACGGTCCGCCTGAGAGAAAAGAATAATATTCCCATAATTCTGCTCTCTGCAAAGAGTGAAGACACCGACAAGATAGCCGGTCTCTCATTCGGCGCGGACGACTACGTGACGAAGCCCTTCAACCCTCTTGAGCTGCTTGCGAGAGTCAAATCACAGATACGCAGATACACCTCGCTCGGCTCTCTTGAGGCAAAAGAGGGCGACATCTCAACCGGAGGGCTCACCGTAAACACGCTGACAAAAGAGGTCACCGTTGACGGCGAGCAGGTAAAGCTCACCGCGACGGAATACGGGATTCTCGAATTCCTTATGAAAAACCTCGGCAGAGTGTTTTCGGCGGAGCAGATTTATGAGGCTGTGTGGAACGAGGAATGCTTTGTTTCCGAAAAAACGGTCACGGTGCATATCAGGCGCATAAGAGAAAAAATCGAAATCAATCCCAAAGATCCGAAATACTTGATGGTGGTGTGGGGACTTGGATACAAAGTTGAAAAATACCAATAAAATCAAAGGAATACTCGCGTTCATACTGTCGGTTCTGTTTGTGTTTATATCGGGCTTCAGCCTGTGCTGCTCGGTACGCGATTCATTCTTTTATAACAGAAGCGAGGCAACGGGCGATTATCCCGGCTTCGAAAACACCAACGCTTTCAGAAACGCGTTATATCATTTTGAAAACTGCGCTTTCTCAGACGGCGAGCTGCTCAGCTGCAAAAACCTTGACGATTATTACAAAACCGCCGCAGGTAAAGAGCTGCTCAGGACCGTTGAGAGAAACTCGGAAAAAATCAGGGCCGCCTGCGATTATCTTGACAGCATAAAAGAGCTCGAAGTCAGCGTGACAAAAGATAATTATTACCGCTATCATTATAAGAGCGCGCAGGGCGATTATTATTACACATACAACGGAGAGCTGATTTCAAAGGAAAACTACGAAAGCTTCGATTACGCCGGCATCTATAACGGAACCGGAGAAGTCTATGAAGATGTCTGTGAGGATGTTTCGATTCCGGATGAGGCAATTCCGACAACTATGGCTGACATCGAAGAAGAAGAAGAAAGCGAAGCTCAGTTCACCACTGCGCCTGCCGGATTTTACGATGCGGCGGATGACGGGCCCGTGTTCACCAAAAACAAAATCAATAATATAAAAGACGCAATCGGCATTATCTGGAATATTACGGACAATGTCGGTCAGGGTATAAACTACGGAGAAATGCCGTCAGAAAAAATCGTTGAGGAATACAGGAGCAAAAGCCTCCCGAAAGAGGGCGGATTCCCCGCATATACGGATTTCAGAGATTATTCCTCTTATCTGCCCGGTATAAAATACGCGATATTTTATAAATCCACAGGCAGGGTATTAACAAACTGCGGCGTCACGGCAAAGGATGACACCGAAGCTGTTCTCAAAAAGCTCGGCGGCGGTTTTTACGAATACTTCGCG
>CACZTQ010000007.1 GCA_902784155.1 Oscillospiraceae bacterium | reverse complement strand
TTACAGGCAGAGACAGACTGCCTGCAGATTTGGCTCTTTTCATTTGTTTCACTCCTTTCTGCAGAAATCGGTTATTAACTAAATAACGGTTATTTCGTCGTTTTCTTTGACTGTGCCGCCTTCGAGGACGATGCCGAAAATACCTTCTTTAGGCATAATACACTGCCCGACGAGCTCTCTGATTGCGCAACCGTCGTGGCATTCCTTGCCTATCTGCGTCACTTCGATTACGGCCTCATCGCCGATTTTAAGTTTTGTTCCGACGGGCAGGGTGTAAAGCTCGATTCCCTCTGTCGTGATATTCTCGGCGAACATCCCGTGACAGAGGCCGTCTGTGCGCATTCCCCGGGCTTTCTCTATGCTCTCTTTCGCGAGCAGGCTTACCTGGCGGTGCCATTTGCCCGCGTGGGCGTCTCCCTCAAAGCCGAAATCTTTAATCAGCTTACCCTCGGGAATCGATTTCTTGGGGGTTTTCTTTTTTTCGCTGATATTTATCGCAACTACTCTTGCCATATTATCCTCCCGTTCTGTTGAGCCCGTGCCCCGCGTCTGAGCTTCCGAAGCTGTGGCCCGCGGGCTTTTTGAGAATTATATTTTTAACCTCTTCCCGGAGTCTGCTTTCATCATCAATAAACTGCAGAATATCATAAGCCGTATCATATCCGAGGCAGGGCTTGACGCTGCCGTCGGAGAGCAGGCGGATTCTGTTGCAGGAGGAACAGAATTTATGGGTTATCGGGTTAATAAGCCCGACTCTGCCTTTGAATCCCTCCGCAGAATAATACTTCGCCGTACCTTCTTCGGCTTCCGCCGGTTTCAGAAACGGGAATTCCCTGAGAATCTCATCGCCCGTGACAATAAGGGATGAGTTCTCTCCCTCGTCCGAAAAAGGCATCAGCTCGATGAAGCGCACGTCGATTTTCCGGCTTCTCGCTAAATTTATGAGCTCTCCCGCGCCGTCGCTGTTGACGCCTTTCATAAGCACGGCGTTTATTTTTACGGGACTGATGCCCGCTCTCTCCGCCTCGTCGATTCCTTCAAGGACTTTTTTTAGAACATCGGCGCCGGTGAGGTGGCGGTAGGTGCTGCCGTCCGTACTGTCAAGGCTTATATTCACGCTGTCAAGGCCCGCGCTTTTCAGCTCCCGGGCATACCGGGCAAGATACACGCCGTTGGTCGTCAGGGCGAGAGTTTCAATGCCGTCGATTGAGCGGATTCTTCTTACAATTTCGCAGATGTCGCTCCTTACAAGCGGCTCACCGCCCGTGACTCTGACTTTTCTGATTCCGCATCCGGCAAACGCGCGGACAAGTTTTTCTGTTGTTTCGGGCGAGAGCTCGGTCTCTTTTTTGGCGCAGTCACTCTTGCCGCAATACACACAGTTGAGATTGCAGCGCTGAGTTACGGAGACCCGCAGATATGTGATTTCTCTGCCGAAACTATCCTTCATCGTGATAATCGCTCTTTCCGCCCGTCTTTTCGAGCAGCCTGATTTCTTCAATTACCATATCCCTGCCCATAGCCTTGCACATATCATAAACTGTCAGCGCGGCTATGGATGCGCCGGTAACGGCTTCCATTTCTATGCCCGTTTTGTAGGTGCACTTCGCTCTTACATAGATGCCGAGAGTCGATTCGCTCTCTTTTTCAAAATCGACGGTAACCTTGTCTATCGGAATATTGTGGCAGAGCGGGATAAGTTCTCCCGTCTTTTTTGCGCCCATGATTCCGGCGATTCTCGCGGCGGCAAGACCGTCGCCCTTTTTGAGCTCCGAGCTGAGAAGTGCTTCAAGCGCCGCCGGATTCATCCTGATTCTCGCGTAGGCGGTCGCCGTGCGCACCGTTACTGCCTTTTCGCCTATATCGACCATTACCGCTTCGCCGTTTTTATTGATATGAGTCAGCATCTCAGCCCTCCGTATATCCGCCCATTTCATCCAGGCGTAATTTGAATTCAGCGGAATAAAGAACCCCGAGAAACTCTTTCACCATAGGATTTTCAAGGTATTCTTTATCAATCAGGAATTCGTATGTTTCGTTGCATACGGGAATAAAATCAAGGCCGTACATTTTAGCGGCGGAATAGATTCCGAGCCCCGCGTCGGCGTTGCCCGCGGCAATCAGAGCCGCAACCGCCGTATGAGTGAATTCTTCATTATTGTAGCCGTTTATCTCATCGGGAGAAATCCCGTTTTTTTCAAGCAGATAATCGCAGAGTATTCTTGTGCCCGCGCCGCGCTGGCGGTTGACATAGCGGGCATTTTTGATATCGGCGAATTCCTTTATTCCGAGCGGATTGCCTTTTTTTACCATCAGCCCCTGAACTCTGCCGACGCCTCTGACGGCAACTGCGCCGCCCGAGGGGATGTATTTTTTAATGTATGATTTATTGTATTCGCCCGTCTGGGTGTCGAGCAGGTGAATTCCGCCCATGTGGGCGAGCCCGTCACGAACGGCGTAGATTGCGCCCATACTGCCCACGTGAGTGGAGCAGACTCTGAATCCCGCGCCTTTTTTGGCGAGAAAATCGGCAACCTCGTCAATCAGCGGGTCGTGGCTTCCCGTGACGATGAGTGTGTTTTCAATTTCGGAGAGCGGCCTGTTAAGGCGTATTTCAACCTCTTCGCCCGCCTCGATTCCCTCGCAGTCCTGAGGAACAAGGAGCACGCCGTCCGCCTTGGTGAAGCTTGTTATGACCCCCGCGCCGCGCGCGAGAGGGGATGCCGAAATCCTTCCGCCGATTCTGCCGAGAGACACGCGGATATACTCCGTATATTTGAGCGAGGAAACAATCTTTTTTGAGAGGACTGCTTTTACCGTTTCGCCCTTTGCTCGCTCCCTGCCGTAATACATCGAAACGACATCGCCGGCGATTTCATCCATAATGACGATTGCCGAAACGGGATAACCCGGGATTCCGATTACGGGCTTGCCCTTCGCCTCGCCGAGGACTGCGGGCTTGCCGGGTTTTACGGCGATTCCGTGAACGAGGACGGTGCCGAGTGAAGAAATGATTTCGCTTGTGTAGTCGTCTCTGCCCGCCGAGGAGCCCGCGGATATGAGAACGATATCGCATTCCGAAAGAGCCGTTTCGACGGCGGATTTTATGAGCTCCTTTTTATCGGGAGTTATCGGATAAACCTTTGACTGAGCGTCGAAGCTCTCGAGCATTCCCCTGAAAACGGTAGAATTGAATTCGATTATATCGCCCCTCTGCGGGTCGCTTGTGGGGGCAACGATTTCATCGCCTGTCGGAATTATACCGACAAGCGGTTTTTTAATCACTTCGATTTCTGTTATGCCGCCCGCTAGAAGCGCTCCGCACAGCGACGGCGTGAGCCGGGTGCCCGAAGTGGCAATCATATCGCCCATACAGATATCCTCGCCCACCTGGCGTACATTCTGCCAGGGATAAACGGCGGAGATTATCTGCAGTTTATCTTCGCCCGCCTCAATTAAATCTTCAACCATAATAACGGCATCGCAGCCGTCGGGCAGAGGGTCCCCGGTATCGACGACGGTATAATCGCGGGGCGTGAGCGTCACGGGCGTTTTTTCGCTCGCAGAGAAGGTGATGCGCGAATCAACCGCGATTCCGTCCATCGCGCTCGCGTTATAGTGAGGCGAGCAGATATGGGCGTAAGCGGCGTCTTTGATTATCCTGCCGCAGGCATCTCCGACATTGACTTTCTCGGTTCCGCAACCGAATCCCGCCTCTTTCAGATGATTGTAAAATATTCTTTTTGCCTCATCGAGAGGAATGTTGCTCAGATAATTATGTTTCATAAGCCGTATATTTCCATTACCGTTCCTTTATTCAGCCCTTCGGTGTTTCTCGGAATTCTGATGAATCCCTGCGCCGAGGAGAGAACGGATATAATACCCGATTTTGTATGCAGAGGAACGATTTCATTTTTGTCATTAAGCCTGATACACAGGAATTCCTCCCTGCCGTGATTTGAGGGAATATTCTCCGTGAGTATTCCGCTTCCCGCAGGCTTTCCGGGAGGAATACTCAGAATGCTTTTTATAAATTCTGCAACTATGAGCCGGAATACGAAATATGCCGCGAGGGGATGCCCCGGAAGACCGAAAACAGGCTTGCCTTTAACCATTCCGAATATGGTGGGCTTGCCCGGTTTCATCGCGATTCCGTGAAAATACGCCTCTCCGAGAGTGTTGATTATATCAACGGTCATATCCCTCGCGCCTGCGGACGAGCCGCCCGAAATGATGACGGCATCGGCTTTTTCAACGCAGTCCTTTACGGCGTTTTCGATTTCTTCTTTTTTATCGGAGACCGCTCCGTATTCGATAACATCGCAGCCGAGCGCTTTTGAGGCGGCGGATAAGAGAAATGTATTCACATCCCTTATCTGACCGGGCTCCGGATTGCCCGCGACTATTTCATCGCCTGTTGAAATGACCGCGATAACCGGCTTTTTATATACGTTTACTTCGGTTATGCCGAGCGCCGCGAGCACTCCTGTATGCTCCGGCGAGATAACCGTCCCTTTTTTGAGAACGGTTTCTCCCACGGCAATGTCATCGCCCGCGCGGGTGATGTTTTCACCGGGAGCGACGGATTTATAAATAAGGCAGAGACCGCCGTCGCTGTCCGTATGCTCAACCATAACAGCGGCGTCGGCGCCGTGCGGGAGCATACCGCCTGTTGAAATCTTCGCGCACTGACCGCGCTTCAATGTGAAGCAGGCATTTTTACCCATGAGAATTTCGCCCGTGATTTCAAGCTGAGCGGGAATCGAATCTCCCGCGCCGAAGGTGTCGGCGGCAATGACGGCGTAACCGTCAACCGTGGTCCTGTCAAATGACGGAACATTTTCGGGCGAAACGATATTTTCGGATATTACTCTGCCGCAGGCTTCGCGGATATCCGCTTTTTCGGCCGCCGGTATAAGAAACGCGGTTTTCTCCTTTATGAGCGAAACGGCCTCTTCTCTGTTAAGTACATTGAGCATTATATCTTCCACCCCGCCGCAAAGCTTTTTGCCCACTGAGTCCAGGGATTTGCCAGTATTTCTTCGGGGGAGCCGTCAGCCTCGATTTTTCCGCTGTTGAGGATTATGAGCCTGTCAGCCGCGTTCACAGCGAGCAGCGGCGAATGGGTGCTCATAATCACGGTGCAGCCGCAGCTTTCCCTGTAGTCTTTTATCGCTTTTATCACAAGCTCCGCGCCCTGCGCGTCGCAGGCCGAGGTCGGCTCGTCAAGAAGCAGCAGATTGCATTCTTTTGACAGCACACGGCAGAGTGACAGCCGCTGAAGCTCCCCGCCGGAGAGCGACTTCGCCTTCTTTTCCGCAAGGTGTGAGAGCTCAAACTTTTCAAGCAGTCCGAGCGCTTTGCTGCGGTCCGCTCCGCCTATAAGTATGTTTCTGATTAAATCTCCTCGGAAGGCATAGGAATTCTGGGGCATATACAGGATTCTTTCTGAAGATGTAAAACTGCCTTCGCTTGTCTTGATTATCCCGCCGAGGATTTTTAAAAGCGTGGTTTTTCCGCTGCCGTTTGCCCCGGCGAGAGCGAGCGTTTCGCCGTCGGCTATGCTTAACGAAGGGATGTCAAGTACCGTTCTTTCGCCGTAGCGCTTTTTCAGATTCTTTATCTCAATCATCTCTGACCTCCTTCACGATAAAAGAGGCAAGCGCGTTCACAATGAAGGCGATAAGCAGAAGGATTATGCCGAGAGCGAGCGCGAATGAGAATTTGCCTTTATTGGTTTCAAGCATTATGGCGGTTGTCATGACTCTTGTTTTCCATTGAATGTTTCCGCCGACGATACTGACCGCGCCGACCTCCGCGATAGAGCGGCCGAAAGCGTTCAGTACAACGGAAAAAAGAGACGCGCGCCCCTCGCCTATACACAGCCGCGCCGTCTTAAAGCCCGAAAATCCGAGCCCCCGCGCGGTTTCAATAACAGGCTTCGAAGCGCTCTCGATAAACGATGAGGTCAGCCCGATAACGACAGGCGTTATAAGCATTACCTGAGCCACGACCATTACTCTGACGGTAAAGAGCATATTGAGCTTACCGAGCGGGCCGTAGTGGGTAAAGAGAGAATACACTATCAGGCCTGCCACCACCGGCGGCAAGCCCATAAGAGTGTGTATCAGTTTTTTTATAAATGATTTTCCGCGGAAGGATTTTGAGCCGATAAGCGCGCCAAGGGGCAGACCTATCAGACAGGAAATCAGCGTGCTGAAAAATGACATTCTCAGCGTGACGCCGATTATCTGC
>CACZTQ010000006.1 GCA_902784155.1 Oscillospiraceae bacterium | reverse complement strand
CTGCGGCTCCTGCGTTGCGCAGGCCAAGAAGGCGGCCGAATTCCTCAAGAATGCGGACGGTCTGAGCGTCAGAGTTCTCAATATGCACACCATCAAGCCCATCGACAGAGATGCCATTCTCAAAGCGGTTCTTGAGACCAGAAGAATCATCACCGTTGAGGATCACCTTGTAACAGGCGGTCTCGGCTCTGCGGTCGCAGAGGTTGTTGTTGACAGCGGCAAGGCCTGCGCATTCAAGATGCTCGGCCACAAGGGCTTCGCAATGATAGGCCTTCAGGAAGACATCATGGCGGACGCCGGTATCGACGCCAACGGCATCATCGCCTCGGTCCGCGAGGTCATGAAGAAAGACTTCGAAGAAGACAACGACTGGGACGACGAGTATTAATACGGAAGGATTGATAATATGGCTTCAAGAGACGATATGTTTACAAACAAGCTGTTTCTCTGCGCCGCTCTTCCTCTCATGAAAACCATCGCGACGGATGTTCCCGATCTTGCGAAAAAATTTGAGCACGCACACGCCGTGATTCAGATAAGCGCCGATGATCCCGAAGCTCCCGACGGCAAATTCGCCACTCACTTTGTCATCAACTCCGGCGAATGGGCTGTTCACGCGGATAAGGTAAGCGATAAGGAACACACCGACATCGAGCTTGAATTCAAGAGCGTTGAGCAGATGAACGCCTTCTTCAAGGGCTCAATAGGGCCCAAGACTTTACCCAAGATGCACGGCATCGCAAAGAAACCCGGCCTCTTCCTCTCCTTCATGATGGTGCTGCTCAAGATGAGCTCGCTCCTCACCGCGAAGGAGGCCCCCGAAGACGAAGAGACACAGCGCCTTATGGTCAAATGCTTCTTCTATCTTCTCACAAGCGGCATAAGCACCCTCAACAAGCAGGGCCACGAAGAGGTTCACGACTGGACCTCAAAGAGCCCCGACAGAGTCTATGCCCTTGCGGTCAACGGACATCCCGAGGTTTCGGCATTCATCAGAATCAAGGCGGGCCATTCGAAGGCCGGCAGAGGCGAATACAAGAGAGCAATGCCCTTCTTCACCCTGCGCTTTGATTCCTTCAAGAGCGCGCTCGGCACCCTGCTCGGTACCGACGATATGCTCGACGCGACCAAAAACGGCAGAATCGTTATGGACGGCGGCCCCGAATTCGGCGCCCAGTTCGGCGGATTCCTCCTTACGGTCGGCGGTTACGTTCAGTAAAACCCAAACAAAAAGCGGACGGCTTCTGCCGTCCGCATTTTTTATGCCTGTGTTATTTGAATTTCTTGATGAAGGAATCGAGCGGCGACTCGCCCGAAGGCTGGGTAACCGTCTCCTTATTTTCCTGCTCCTTCTCAATCGAGGGGGTCATATAGACAAAGAATACAGAGGTCGTCATATCGTCCGCGGCGTCGGTAAACACCTTGTAGGATTTGCCGAAGGCAATCCATTTCTCGATTCTCTCCGCGATTTCACCCGCGCTCTCGGTCAGGGAGCCGTATTTCTCCTCGAGCTTTTTGAGGTCCGTTTTGTCAAGCATTGAAACAAGCTTTGAAGCGGCGCTGACCGTGTCCTCATCGAGCAGATTCATAAGAGCGTCGATTGTGCTCCGGTTGTCGTTTATGGTCTTTTGAATTTCGGCTATCTTTTCAAGCGTTGAGGGCAGATTCTGCACCGCCTTCGCCACCTCGGGCGATTGTAAATCCCTTATAAGCGAGCCCGCGAGAGGCATTGCGTCGCCCATATCCGACAGACCCGCGAAGAATTTCGCGACGCTCGAATCCGACAGAATGCCTATCGCCTTCACGGTGTTTTCATCCGTCATGAATTCAAGGAGTTTGCGAAGCTGCGCGCTGTTTTCGCTTGTGGCGTATTTTGAGAGCACATCAATCAGCGCTTTGTTGCTGTTGTAGAGCTCAACGGCGTCGCTGACAAGACCTATGAGCGAATCGGCGCCCTGATTTGAGGTCAGCGTTTTTACGAGCGTGTCGATATCCATCCTGCTGACGGTGTTCTGTACCTCGCTGAGAACGGAGAGCACGGATTTAAGGTCGTCAACCGAATCCTCTCCCCCGAGCTCGATATTGAGCGAGCTCATCGGAATCGCGGCGAAATACATATTGCCGAGAGAGAAATTCTTTGCGTCCGCCGTAACGCTCGCCGTTGAGCCGAGCTCTATACCCGTTATCTCGTCAAGTCCCTTGTCTTTGAGGCCGAGGCTCTCGAGCAGGCCGGGCACTCCGAACATGACGGCTATTTCCTTGGTACCGTCGCCTATCGCCCTGCCGTTTTTGACCTGAACACCCGAAAACTCCGCCTCGGGCAGGATGAATCCGCCGACAACGAGCACGGGCAGCCAGATTTTCTGCTCCTTGCCGTCAATCTTAACCTTTTTGCTCAGGTTGTTTTTCATATTGATATCGATTTTTACCCTGCCGCTTTCGCCCGCAATCCTGTCGGGCGAAATCTCTTTGCCGTCAAGCGAATATTTTATCTCAAGCTCGACGGGCGGCTTCTTTGACGAGACTCCGCTGTAATACAAATCGGTCTCAGTCATATTCCACTTCACGTTTTTGCCGTCAATCCTGGGCAGAATTTCGCCCTTGATGTTTTCGATATCTTTAAGGTCGCTCCTGTCGCTGACGCAGACCTCGCCCACATCGGTATGAAGCCAGTCGGTAACGTTAACCGCTTCGGGCTTGCCGTTGCTGTCGATATTTATATAGACCGTTTCGGATTTTGTGACCGAGCCGGGCTTCGCGGAATAGACGGGCTGCTCAAAAACGGGCTGCGCGGTCTCTTTATTGACGGGCGTGTCCGCGTCTTTCGCTCCGCAGGCGGTGAGCCCCGCGAGCATTATGAGAGCCGTGCCGACGGCCGCCATCTTTTTTAATATTGAGGAAACTTTCATATTCTTTTTCTCCTCCTTTTCCTTTTTTGCGGGTTTTCCGTCCCTGCCGGGATTCAGCGTCGTCTTGTTTATGATGCTGTCAAAGCAGGTCAGAAGCGCCGGAAGGAATATTATTATCACAAGCCCGCTGACTATCGCGCCTCTCGCGAGCATTGAGCAGATTGATTTGACTATCTCGATATTGCAGACACAGAATACTCCGAATGTCGCGCTGAAGAAAACGAGGGCGGACTGGAATATCGATTTATCCGATGCCGAGGCCGCAATCTGCATCGCCTCAAGCTTATCGTGGCCGTTTTTCTTTTCCTCGCGGTATCTGGTAGTCATCAGAATCGCGTAGTCAACCGTTGCGCCGAGCTGCACGCAGCTTATAATCGTGGGAGCTATGAACGAAACATTCGCGCCCGTGAAAAGCGAGACGGCGAGGTTTATGAATATTGCGAGCTCGATTGCCGCGACCAGCAGCACGGGTATCGAAACCGATTTGAATATAATCGCGATGAGCAGGAATATCGCCGCTATCGAGATGACGCTCGTGATCTTGAAGTCTCTGTCCGTCACGGTGATGAGGTCCTTTGACATCGCGCCCTCGCCCGTGAGGATTCCGTTTTCGTCATATTTTTTGAGAATCTTCGTGAGAGTGTCAACCTGCGCATTCTCTTCGTCGGATGACGGCGTATAGACGGAATTGACCATCATGAGCTGTTTGCCGTCTTTGAAGCATATATCGCGGATGCTGTCGGGGAGCATATCCTCGCTTATGGCGGGGCCGACAAAAGAATTCAGCGAGATAATTCCCGATACTCCGTCAACCGCCTCGAATTCATCAATCATCTCCGAAACCCGGCCCGACGGCACGCTCTCGTCAATGATTATGAAATGCGTGGTCGCCATATTGAAGTCGCCCTTGAGTTTGTTGAGCGCCTGAACGGAATCGAGCTGCTCGGGCAGAGCGTTTGAAATAACATAGTCGAGCGGGACGGCGCTCTTTGCGATGAATGAGGGAACTATCAGCGCGAGGAAGATAACCGCGAAAACCCTGCGGTGTTTTATCACGAATTTATTCAGGTGCGTAAAGCCCGGAATAATTCTCTTATGTCTGAATCTGTAAATGGGTTTATAGAATATGAGAAGGAACGCGGGCAGGACCACGACGACCGTCGCCACTCCGAATACAACGCCCTTCGCCATAACGATACCGATATCGAAGCCGAGCGTGAGGCTCATGAAGCAAAGCGCGAGGAAGCCGAAAATAGTTGTGAGCGACGAGCCCGCGAGCGAAACGAATGTTGACGAAACCGCTCTCGCCATCGCGTCCGTCCTGTTGTCGGTCTTCCCGAGCTCCTCGTTGAAGCGGTCCATAAGGAAGACGGAGTAATCCATCGTGACGCCGAGCTGAAGTATCGCCGCTACGCTCTGCGTAATATATGAAATGCCGTTCGGCATAACGATATTTGTGCCGAGATTATATATGACGGCGTAGCCGAGAGCCGTGAGCAGAACGAGGGGCAGCACCCAGGAATCCATCGTGAAAGAGAGGGCGATAAGGGCGAGCACAACGGCTATTACAATATATTTCGGCGCCTCTGAATCGCTGAGCGTCTTTGTATCCGTTATAATCGCGGACATACCGCTCAGGAAGCACTGCTTGTTGAGCTTTGTCCTTATTTCCTTTATCGCGTCCATTGTCAGCGTCGTCGCCGAGCCCTGCTCAAACTGAATCATAAGCAGAGTGGATTTGCCGCCGTTAGCATAAAAAATATCGGTGAGAACATCCGGGAGCATTGACTGCGGAATATTTATGTCGGCTATGTCGTCAACCCATGTGACATTTGACACGCCCTCGATTTCCGAAATCTCATTCTTGACCTTCACAACATCCTTCGCGCTCATATCGTCTATAACGAGGAAGGCGTTTGCCGCGAGGCCGAATTCCTTATCGAGCATATCCTCGCCCTTTACGGATTCGATACTCCCGGGAAGATATGACATGATATCATAGTTGACAAAGGTGCCTATGTAACCGAAGACCGAAGGGATGAGAAGCAGCGTTGCCAAGAGCAGTATTGTCTTCGGATGGCGCGCTATGAAATATGAGATCTTTTCAATCATTATTCTTCGCCTCCGTCATCCCGGCCACGGCCGAGTTAAGCTCCGCCTTTATCTCTTCGGGCGTGAACGGGCCCGTTCCGAGGACGGCGTCGCAATAGACCGAGCCTATTGTTTCAGTGATGAGATAGATTATCATACGCGCCCTGCTCTCCGTGAAGCCGGCCGCGACAAATTCCTGCGTAAAGACGGAGACAACCTGCGAGAGCTCCTCGTCGGCTCCCGACACAAACCGCCTGAAGCAGTTTGCGAGATTCCTGCTCAGCAGGGCGGCGAGCTCGCGGTGAGAGGCAAGATAATCCTCGGCGTATTCCGCCGTGAATATCACCCTTTCCCTGAGCGACATGCTCTCCGAGCCCGGAGTCTCTCTCAGGCGGCCGATTGCCTGCCTGAGCACCTCGGCCGTCTTGCGCTCGACTATCTGGTCGAGCAGGTCGTATTTATCCTTGAAATAAAGATAAAATGTGCCCTTCGCGACGCCCGCCATCTTGACGACATCGTCAATAGCGGTTGTGGCGAAGCTCTTATCCATAAACAGCGCCGAGGCCGCGTCAAGTATTTTGTTTCTCTTTATGATTTTTTTCTCTTCCATACTCGGCATAATATCACCTCACAAAAAACTGACTGCCGGTCATTTCACGCACATCTTAACGCAAAAATGACTGACAGTCAATGATTTTTATGCAGTATTAACAATTAGTTTACATTTGTGTTGTCTGTTTCGCCCGAATCACTCTGCCTGCTCCGTGAGAAGCCTCAGATAAACCGAACAGGATACGCTGTTGCTGAAATCCGTCGGCTTTGCGAATGAGCTCAGGAATTCCGCCTTCGTCTTTTCATACTCCTCGTCAAAGCCGTATTTCTTTAGAATATCAAGCTTGATAACGGTCTGCTCGACAGACGGCGACTCGCCCGGCACAACAATATCCTTCACCATCGCGAGCGCGTTTTCGGCGCCTATGTCAACGCCGGCCCAGAGCGGAATGACAAGCGAGAAATCATCGGGATTCTCGGCCTCTATGCGGGTTGAGCCGTCTGAATTGAAGCCGGAAATGTTGAATGTGTTGTTCTCTCTGTCATAAAAATTGGCTATGATTGTCTGCTCGAGCTCCTTCGCCTTGCGGCTCCATTTCTCATGCTTTTCTTCGAGTCCGAGCTTGAGAGCGAGCTCCGCCGTCGCGTTGAACTGGTCGAATAAAAACGCGTTGACGGCGACGGTGATAATCGGGCGGTTGTCAATCTCCTCAAATATCAGACCGCAGTCCGCCATTCTCGCGGTAATCCACCATTTGTTGTTGGCTTCAATCGCCTCAAAGACATCCCAGCCGAAGCTGTAGTCAAAATCAATCTCGTTGAACACAATCCTGCCGAGCAGAGGATAAAAGCCGATATCGTTTCTCTCATAAGTGGAGCAGATGAGGGGCGAAATCTTGCCGTCCGAACGGGAGGTCTTGGCTATATTCCTGACAAAATCCTTTGAGACGTTTGTGCCGAGCAGCGAGTAGCCGGGATTTGCGAAAAACAGATCCCATACCGAGGTGTAGGGGGCGGTGCCTCTTGAAGGGAAGGGCACGACGGAGTTGTCAAACCTGCCCTGCGCCTTTGTGAAATTAAAGAGCAGACCTTTAAGAGCGTTTGCTATATTCTTTGCCTCGGTCTCATCCTTCGCCTCAAACTCAAAAGCTCGCGCGTTGTTTCTTATCCACCTGCGGCAGAGCCGCGAGGCCTCCTCGGCCGTCTGCGGGGCGCAGGCGAGCATATTCCTGACATATTTTGTGGTGGCCTTGAGTGCCTCAAAATCAAAGGCGAGCGTGATTTTGCCGTCCTGAGCCCTTGCCCTGAATCCGCCGGAGGTCTCAAGCTTACCCTCAATCGCCCTTATTCCGAATATAAAAGGCACGACCGCGTCCGGGTCAAAGAGGGTGTTGTTGACTGAGTAGCCGCGAATCATGAGATATTCGCTGTCGGATGCCTCGCCGTCAATCCACATCTCCGCCGTGGCGGATGAAACCGAGGCGAGCAGAGGCAGCTCCGAAATACCTTCGCATTCAAAGATAAAACCGTCGTTTTTCCAGAAAGCGAGAGTGCCCTTGCTGAAGCCGAAAACCAGTTTATAGACATTTGACAGACTTGTATTCAGCGGAAACGGAAGCCCGATGAGACCGTTGAAAATGCTTCTTGTCAGGCCGTTGTAGCTGAAATAAAGATTCGATACGCCGTTCCTGTTTGGCGACACGTTGAGCCCTATGCTCGAAAACATGGGGCTGTAGCAGCTGTCGGCATTCGGGAAGCCGGTTATTTTTTTCATCTGCTGATATATCAATTCCTGCATATTTCTCTCCCCCGGATCTCAGTCGGAAATAAAAGGACAGAATTCTCTGCCGAGGTGTAGTTTTATATTATACCCTATCCTTCGTCAAATATCCATAACAATATATCCGGGCGCCCCCGAAATGTTAAACAAACTTTTTTATAAATTTTGTGCAAAACAGAAATATGGCTCTTCATTACACAAATGTAATTTGACTTTATTTTTAAATAATGCTACTATGAATCCGGCGGCAACGGAAAGGTTGCCGTATATGTTACTGTGAGGTGACAGCAGTGAAAGGTATTATACTCGCAGGCGGGTCGGGCACGCGCCTTTATCCGCTCACGCTTGTAACCAGTAAGCAGCTTCTGCCGGTTTATGACAAACCGATGATATACTATCCGCTCTCAACCCTTATGCTCGCGGGCATCAGAGATATTCTCATTATCTCCACGCCCTCCGATACGCCCAAATTCCTTGAGCTGCTCGGAGACGGAAGCCAGTTCGGCCTGAACCTCAATTACGCGGTTCAGAACAGCCCCGACGGCCTCGCGCAGGCATTCATAATCGGCGAGAGCTTCATCGGCGATGACAGCGTTGCAATGGTTCTCGGCGACAATATATTCTACGGCAGCGGTCTGGGCCATCTGCTCAGGACCGCCGCGAAGAACGAGGGCAGAGCGACCATATTCGGCTACTATGTCGATAATCCGCAGCAGTTCGGCGTGGTCGAATTCGACGAAAACGGGCACCCCGTCTCCATAGTCGAAAAGCCCGAGGAGCCGAAATCCAATTACGCCGTGACCGGCCTTTATTTCTATGACAACAGAGTCGTTGAATACGCCAAAGCTCTCACTCCCTCCGCGAGGGGCGAGCTCGAAATCACGGATATAAATCAGAAATATCTCGAGCAGGGCGACCTTGACGTAAAACTCCTCGGCAGGGGCTACGCCTGGCTCGACACGGGAACCGTCGATTCTCTCAACGACGCGGCTAATTTCATCCGCCAGATAGAGAAGCTGCAGGGAATCCAGATTTCCGCCCCGGAGGAAATCGCCTACAATATGAGGTGGATTTCAAAGAAGAAACTCGTCGCCGCCGCGAAGAAATACGGCAAGTCGATATACGGTCAGCATCTTATGGCCGTCGCGGAGAGCAAAATCCTCTACTCCTCCGACAGACCGGGCGAGAGACCGCGCTGGGGCACAGAGAACGGAGTTGTCTATGACTGAGATTAAAACGGAGATTGACGGCGTATATATAATCGAGCCGAAGGTTTTCGGCGACAGCAGAGGCTGGTTTTACGAGAGCTATTCCCTCAATGAATTCTCGCGCATGGGGATAGACACCGTCTTTGTTCAGGATAACCGTTCGTTTTCCGCCGCGCGCCACACTCTCAGAGGGCTTCACTGCCAGAAGGCGCCCGCCGCCCAGGCGAAGCTCGTCTCCTGCACGAGGGGAGAGATAATGGATGTCGCGGTTGACCTTCGCAGGGAATCCCCGACCTATATGAAGCACGTGAAGGTCATTCTCAGCGAAGAAAACAAGAGAATGCTCTATATTCCGAAGGGCTGTCTGCACGGCTTCCTCTCTCTGAGCGAAAACGCCGAGCTCTCATACAAGGTCGATTTCCCCTATTCGCCCGAAAACGACCGCAGCATAAAATATGACGACCCAGAAATAAGCATCGACTGGGGAGACATCTCGCCCGTGCTCAGCGACAAGGACCGTAACGCCCCCCTGCTCAGAGACAGCGATGTCCTGTTTTAGCCCGCGCGCCTTATAAAATTTCGGAATCCGCAGGATTTGGGCGGAGAGTCATAAGACAGTATTGGTTTTCACGGAAAACTGAAACCGCAGAACATCGTCAGATTTGTTTACCATACATTCAGTATGCTCTCACAAATCTTCCTTGTTCTGTGGCTTATTTTTCACGGGAAAACTGCTTCGCACCTCAAAGAGATGAAATTTGTGCATATTTGCCGGATTTGACGACGAGGAATACTTG
>CACZTQ010000005.1 GCA_902784155.1 Oscillospiraceae bacterium | reverse complement strand
GATATTGATGGTACCCGGCTCTGTGCAGAAATTCTTGTTGGCGATTGTGTAAGCCGGGGCATAGCTCGAAGAAATCCTCGAGGTGTGGAAGGTATAGATGCTTCCGTTGACGCCGCCCTCAACCGTACGGTCGGTTGTGAGATACTCAACGGCCGCCTTGAGATTGGGCCTTGAGCTCAGTCCCATACTGAGAATGGCGCTGTCAACCATAATGGGATCTTTATCCTTCTGCCTCTTGGTAAGGGTCTCCAGAGCGGTCCCGTCGGGGAAATCGCTCTTGAAGGCGGGCCTTATCGCGCTGACGTTGACGGCCTGACCTGCCTGAGACGGGAACTTGGTGATATCCATACCGGTTGAGAGAACGACCAGGTCGGCAGTCTCAATCATAAGATTGACATTGGGATTGCCCGGCTCAATCACATCAACGGTAATCGGGAAGTTATAGTAATCCATCTCAACGCCGTTGAGAGTCTTTTTCTTTGTGGCGTCGAGAACATAATATTTGAACCAGTTGTTGTTTTTATAGCCGCCGATATAAAATATGGTTTTTATAACAACCTTAAGCTGCTCAGTACCGGACAAATCAATTTTATAAGTACCCTGGCCGTTACCGTTCTCATCCATACCGACATAGGTCATCTCGCCGTTATGCTCTGAGAAGAAGGCGGGCCTGTCGCCGGCCGGTATAAAGCCGTTTGAAACGGCATAGTAGCGGTGATTCTCATCCTCTGTTTCTGACGGGAATGAACCGGGCTTTACATCCAGCGAATAGTAATTGATGCCGGTATTCATATGGAATCCGTCTCTCTCATACGGAGCGTATGTGCCGGCGTATTCATAGGTATCTCCGTTCAGGGTGTAGAGAGGAGTACCGTCAGTCGGATAGAGAGCGTTGCCGCTGTGGAAATAGTAATACTTGCCGGTGGGCTCAACATCATAGTAATAAGACTTGACATCGCTGAGCTTTCTGACCCTGACATTGGAGTAAACCGCCTTCATATCGGGAGCGGTCACACCGAATCTGATTCTGAGATAGTGGGTGGCATCGTCAACGGTGAATCTCATCGTGTTATTGACAGATGTCGCCCCGACATATTTGCCCGAGAACTGGCTGCCGGCATTATTCCCCGCGGCTACCGTGGTTGAGTTGCGGAAGCCCTCACCCATCGGGAAAACATGAACCTGAGCGTTACCGCCGCTGCCGCCCGGCTTTGTGATCTCAACATCAAACGAAACCTCGTATGTGGCTCCGGGGTCGGCATTCATAAAGTAAGCGCCGTCACTGTAATCGGTATAGAGATCGTGCGAGGCTCCGGTTCCGAAGCCGACACTGTCTGACTCCACGGTGATTTGTCTTTCATCGGGGTTATATGAGAGCTTGTCATTAGCCGTCGCGTGAACAAGAACTTTGGAAACCGGATTCTCATACCAGTCGGAAGAACTGAACAGGTTATCTTCAAAAGTATCGGGAGCGTCGCCGTAAACGAATTTCTGGATATCCTGGATATGAGTGGCGTTTGAGTCAACATTTATCTGAACAGATGAGAAGTTGACGGAGCCTCTTCCGCTGATACCGAACTGGAGCATAACGGCGAACTTATCGTTCGCGATATCATTACCCTCAGAGGTGGTATCCTGGGTTGCGATAAACGAAACAGAATGCCAGCCGTCGGAAGTTTCAGTATAAGTGTTATCGGCTGTGGGAACATACGCCCCGTTACGGTTTTTGAAGAAAACTTTTACAACCGGACTGAGGTCGTAATACTCATCGCCGGATCCGCTTTTCTTTTCGGGGCTTAATTCGGCCTTGTAACGGATAGTATAGAATCCGTTGGCATTAAGATCAATGTGATAATCGCTGTCACTCTGATGAATCTTGATGAGCGAGGTATCACTGTTGCCGGTTTTTTCAATTTTGAGGCCTTCGGGAGTATCGCCGGATGCAGGCGTATATGCGAAGCCGCCGCCGTTTGACATCTGGTGAAACTCGTCTTCATTATTCCATGAAGATGCGCCGGTATTATACCAGTCACTCAGGCTGAAAACATTCTCGGTTGTAACAAGAGCGTATTCGTGAGCCAGGTCAAAGCAATAACCCTGCTTTGATACTCCGTTTTCGGCATCCTCGGCCGTATAGGGCACGGGAGTACCTGTGACAGTAAACTTATCAGCATCTCTGAGGATGCGCTTGCTGGCTTTCTCAGGATTATAATACTGATTTGTATAGAAGCTCGTTTCCCAGGGGTAATGCTCCTCATAGCCGTTTGAGGGGGAGCTCAGCTTGGTAAGAGGAGTATCAGCAGTCTGGGAAAGAAGGCCGGCTCTCTCAAGCGGAGCCATAACGCGGTTATCAACATAATAATCGCGTTCAGAGGCGTCGTCCATATTGGCGACGGTTGACTGCCAGTCCCTGAAAATACCGGGCTCCTGGCCTTCAACATAATAACCCATAGTGCCGTAACCGGCATCGGGAGCAATCTCGACGATCTTGAAGGCAGAGCCGTTGGCCTGCTTCTCGGCGAGAATATTCTCAATATTATTGAGGGAGGTTGCGGCGCCGGCAGGAACGCGGAAATAACTGAGGAAAGTACCTCCCGCGATGGCTGCGACAAGAACCGCTGATGTGATTTTCACAAGTTTAGAGTTTTTCATGATCAATCCCCCTTATCCGCCTGTGTTAGCGTTATCAGCGTTTTTCCATTCGACCAGAGCTGACGCCAGAGCGGCCTCGGTATCACCGGCTGTGGCAGCCTTGATCAGCGCGGGTCTGTTTCTCATCGAGAGAACCTCGTTTCTCGGGTACTCAACGCCGAATTTACGGATATTCTGCGTAAACCTCATCGCATAGACCGTACCCGACGAATCCTGCGGATAGTATTGAATCTGAGAGACATTGCGGCAGAAGGGAATTGACTTTTCCCCGGGCGAAACCTGACCTGTATCGCTGACCGAATCGTCTCTGAGCTTTATTGTGTCTCCGTCAAGGGAATAGACGTGAATAACAAGGTCGCCGTCATCCTCCTCATCGCCGAGGAAAAGAGTGTCTTCAAAGGTGGCGAAGGGAGCTTTGCAGTTGATTATACTCTCCTGCAGCTGAGTCGCCGCGACCTGTGATTTGAAAAGAAGGTTGCTTCGTATGTGAACTCTGCGGTACATATTGGTGCCGGAGGTCATGAGCATGGCTACCGTGAGACCGACCACGCTCAGGATTGCGGTGCCGACAACGAGCTCAACAAGGGTGAAGCCCTTCTTGTTTTTAAACCGTTTCATACAGCACCACCTCCTTATACGATACTGTGTTCACCGGTGACCTTCCAGACCTCGATGCAGTATTCACCGCCGAAAGAGAAATATACTCTGAAAGAATCATCTGTGAACGCGGTTCTGCTTTCGCCGTTATATATTCCCGCATAATCAACAGAGCCGTTTTTACCCACGAATTTTATCCGCAGGGATTTATCCCCTTCAATTGCTATACGATTCTCACCATCGCCCTCCGCGGTAATGGTAAGACGGGAATTGCCGACTTTCTCTGTTTTATAAGGTGTTGATGAGCCCTCTCTGTATATCTCACAATAATAGCCGTCTTCATCATAGCCGTTATCGGGATCTTTCTCTTTATAAGAAAGCTCAAAGTAATTCTCATCGCCGCTCATGGAGTTTATCTTGCTCTGAGATATCATTGCGTTTGAAGTGCTTGCAGCCTTGCTGGCTCTGGCGCGCCAGGCGGAGCTGAAGCTGATGCTGGAGATACCCATAAGAGCAGCGAGCATAGCCATAACGATTATAAGCTCAACGTATGAAATACCCTTGGTGTTTTTTCTCATCATTCACCCTCCTTTCGCTGTGATTTGCGGGAAATTTTATCGGGCCGCCGGAGCGGAACCGTATTTATCTTGACCAGCTCTCAAATGTGACGAGCTTCGCTACATTCCACGCCTCCGCTGTGCGGGACTCCGTGCTCTGGAATTCCTCGAGGATATCGGCGCGGAAATAATTCTTGAAGGCTTCGCCCTCAATCTTTTTATAGCCCGTGCCCTGTCTCACATCCGCCTCAGAGTCTGAGGCGAACGCCGTGATAACCGCATCGGCATCGGTGGTGAACGCCGCGCTGCTTGTGACTATAACATCGCCCTTGCAGACTATAAGGCCGCTGTAGCTCGCGGGAATGGTTACATTACCGGTAGCGACAATAAGGCAGAGATCGGGATAATTGGTTTTATTATAGGTAAAGTTGCCGTTTACGATAACCGCAGTATTCAGATCGCGGCTGTAGAATTTGAAGACGCTCTCAGTCGGGTTATCCTCAAAGAGCTTATCAATTTCATCCTCCCAGACGATGTTTTCAAACGGATTCGATCCGTCAAGGTCTTCGCCGGGAACGTTTGTAAGATAGACACAGTAGTTCTTATAAATGTCGGCGAGGAAATCCGCCTCTTCTCTGATAATTTCCGCGGTTACACTCGGAGCGGCAACCGGCTTGAGCCTGCCGTTTTCATCATAGGTGTAGTATGAACCGACGGCCGTGATTCTGGTATTGCTCATATCGCCGAAATTAATATAGTGATTGAGGTTATTTATGATTTTACTTCTGCCGGCGGCTAATTCATAGTTGAAATAATCTCTGAAATATGCGTTGGCATGATCCTGAGTATCAAAATCAATGAAGAACCATACAAGATACTCGCCGTTGAAATATCTGAACAGAGGCTTGAGATAAGCTCCGTAATCGGTGAAGGGCTTGCCGAAATCCGTTTCGGAATCAGGCTTGAGAGAATACTTCGCGGTGTCGAGGAACTCTTCCATAGTGATTATGGACTGCTTCGATCTGCCCTCGTTAAGAGATTCCGTATATGTCTTGGGCTTGAAGGTTTCGGCATCGACGTCGATTCTGTTATTGGTGTCATACATTACGGGGTTGCCTTCTTCGTCAACGAGGGGCTCGCCGTCTTCGCCGGTCTGCTGCGCCTGCTGGTATTTGAAGTAGCTGTATTCACCGCTTAATTTATTCAATTCAACATTAGTGCCGGATTCATTCTGATAATAAATCATATATTCTGTTGCGTGGCCGCTCTCGTTGCACTTGGGGCACACAAGCCAGAGTCTTGACCAGGGAGCCGCGTAGCCGCAGCCGCCCTTTGACTTCTCGCAGACAAGCACGATCTCGCCGTCTATTTCACGGTAAACAGCCGAGTCAACCTTACCGCACTTGGGGCATTTAAGCTTCCATGACTCTTTAAGACCGAAACCCACATTTTCACTTTGAAGTGTCATTACGTCAAACTCTTCTTCTTCATCGTCAAGTTTATCATCAATGCATTTTTGGCAAACATAGAGGGTATCGAGGGGATGATAATATTTCACGCAGTTGACCGAATCATAGGGAGCGAGATAGAGCTCCTGATTCAGCTTGCCGGATACGGCCTCGCCCATCATAACGGCGCTGCGGTAATCGGCCTCCTCCTCGGCATTGACAGTCCTGTTATCGTTTGTGATGAAGCTGACGCCCGCGAGCTTGAGCTCGTTGAGCTTGGAAATATTGAGCTTCGCGCCGGGACGGTTTGAAATAATCGAGCTGCTCGACTTTGAATCGATAAAGCCGAGGTAATTGCCGTCGTTGTCATACTTCGCGCCGGTACCGAATCCGTAATAGGTGCCGCCGAGCTCAGCCTCGGCATTGTTGCCGTTAAAGACAAGGTCGTTATTGACATAGGTTTTGCCCGAGAGCTTTATTTTGGTTTCGGGGCCGATTTCGATGTTCTTAGCCCAGAGCGACGAATTCGAAGAAACATCAAATCTTGAATTGCCATTCTCCTTACCTTTGACCTTAATATCTCCGGCGCAGATAAGGGTGCCGTCATAAACTCTGAGAGTGGTGTTATTCTGAAGGTTCATCGAGCCCGCAAAAGCGGAGCCCTGAATTGTAGCGCCTTTATTAACCTGAGAGACATCCTGCTTGAACTCACCGCCGCAGATGAAGGTGAATTCGGGAATACCGGTTATCGCGTACTGAGTGAAAAGGTAGCCGATATTGGGGATACCGATTCTGATATCCGCCGTGACGGATGAAGTCCTGTTTTCTTTGCCCTTACAGGTGACCTTGACTCCCCTGAGGATAACGCCGTCGGGGATTTCGACCTCGTGCTCATTGCCGTCTTCGCCGATTTCGGTCCTTGTCTTATAGACGATTTCGGCGACTCCGTTTTCGGCGTCTTCGGAGCTGACGGACTCAACTATACAGTCAAACTTCTGGACATCGCCGGGGTTTCTTTTTTCTTTTACAAGGGCTTCTATGGCATCTGTGCTGTAGGTGCCGTCGGTATATTTGCCCGTCGCCGTGTTTTTATTGAGAGTAAACAGCGGCGTAATTCCGGTCCGTCCCTCTATGTACTCGGTGCTGTTGGGCTGCTTGGGCCAGGAGGCAATATAGGAGAAATAAGTGTCTGAAAAAATATCCGAGACATCGCCGGCTTTGCTGTTATAGATGGGCATAACCACGCTGTAGGTCTCTTTGATGGCGTCGGAGACAATATCCTGAACGCCGGCCTTGATTTCTTCCATATAGGAATTCGCGTTATAAGAAACTTCCTTGATAATCCTGTCGGAAGCGGCGACCTGCATCGAGGTATATGTAAGATACAGAGCAAGTGATCCGGTTGCGGTGAGGAACACGATGGCGAGCATAACCGTCATTATGCCCGAGCCCCTGTTTTCTTTTAATAGTTTAAATAAGTTTTTCATAAAAACCTCCGAATTCCCGCATAGATCTTTATGCCTGCTTGCTTTACGGCGTCTTGGTGCCGTTGATTATGTAAATCACCTTGCCGTCAAAGGTCGAGGCCGTCGTATCAACGAGCTCAACGTCTGTGCCGTAATACTCGCCCTCGGTTACCTCCCTGACGGGGTTGAATGAATCTTTTGCGTAAATCGTGACCTTGACATCATAGATTCTGATAAGCTTTTCCTGTCTGACAAGGTAGTTATACTTCGCGTAGTTGTTATTCTCGGCGCCGTGAAAGATTTTGGGAGCGGTGGGATCATCCGGGTTGTAAGAATCCGGGTGCTCAAAATCAACGTCGCCCATATAGTTACCGCTTGCAACGGCAAAATGATAATCTACATTATTGCCCGCCGCGCGGGATTTGTGGATATTCGTATAGACAAGAGTCTCTCTCTCATCATCCTCGGCGATTTCGCCCGCGTACTCGAAGTTCATCGGCATATAAATCGTGACCTTGGCGTTATACTGCTTGCCCGCCCAGCTGAAATCGGTGTACGCTTCTTCGGATTCTTCCGTATCCGGGTCATCTCTGGTATAGAGGATGGGGTCCTGCTTATAGAGATAAACGGTAAGGTCAACGTCATAGGGGTCATCCGCTATGTTATAGATAACGATATCGTCATCGTCAATGGTGTTTTTGTCATTCTTTCCGGTGCTGTTGCAGTCGGGGAAAAACATCATATAGAGCGAAACCGCGCCGCCGGAATCCGCAGGGGCTTCATAGCCGCCGGGGAATACGGTGTATTTGAATTTCGCGCTGCCTGTACTATTGGGCCAATAAGCCGTTTTGGGCGATTCGCCGTTATAAGCGGGGCTTGTGAAGCCTTCGCTGTCAACATCCTGAACGTGATACTCAAATCTATAATCGTATGTAACCCAGGCCCAGATAAGGCCGTTGGTGTCTTTCATCGTTTCGATTTCGATGGTTCTTTTTCTTGAAAGATACTCGTTATCGGGGATTGTGGCGTCGGTTTTGGCGGCCTCAAAGAATTTCTCATCCGCGAGAATGTCGGGGTTTGAGGTGCTGATATAGGGCTGGCTGAAAACGCCGTCCATCCTGTCATATTTGGCGATCTTCTCATTGTTGATTTCAAAGAAGCCGTAGGATGTGGAATCTTCCGCATCGTCTCCCTCGCCTATGGTCGGAGTCGGGTCGCCTCTTGAGAAATCAACCTTCGCGTCAAAGACGGAGCCGCCGGATTTGAGATTCTTGATGCCGAGCGTGAAGTTGCCCTCTCTGTTTTTATCGTCGGGCGACTGGTTTCCGGGGTCGCTGAGCAGGAGCTGTTTCAATTCGGTATCGGTTATCGGGCTGCCGTCGGTTTTAAGATACCTTGTGGCGAGCTTGCCGAATTCATCGAATCTGCCTATGGGGCAGATCTCAAGCTTCGTGCCCTCGGTGTTGTTATAGTCTGACTTGAGGAGGTTGACGAGAGTGTTGGTATCAAGCTCGCTGTCCGCAATCTGCTTGAAATCACCTATCGAACAGGCGTCAACCGCCTCAAGGATATTTTTGCCCGCGAGGTTGGCATCCGCTATCTCGATTGCCCTCCTCGAAATGTTGGTGGACGTAACGAATGAATGAAGCAGAGGCGAAACAACAACGCCGAGTATGGCAACCGCCGCTATCAACTCAACAAGCGAAAATCCTTTTTTATTCTTTTTGAATTTTTTCATATCGCTTCACCTCTGAAAACATTCGGGTTAATCAATCGGTAAAAATGCTATTGTTATCTTGTGCGGAAGGGATCCGAAACTCCGATGGGAACATCCGGAACGGGAACGGGAATATACTCGCTGCCGTCATAAGTGATGAAATACTTTGAGAGACCGAATGTCGTGTTGAGCTTCGCGTTTTCGGCGTTGTATGAAACAACGAAGGAGTCAACGAAGGTAACGTTTTCGCTCTGGTTATAGACGAAGTCGAGGTAATTCTTGAGCTGAGCGTAGTTCATCTGGGCATTGAAGCTCGCGCTCATCTGATAGCCCTTGCATTCCTGCTTCTTGCCGTCAACAACAGTGCTGAATGTTGAAATCTCGCTGCTCTCGTTGAACGATACGGAGTTGAGCTCCGCCTGAACCTTATCGGTTGAATCCATGATATAAACGAGGAAATCCTCGGAGTTTATGCCTCTGGGAAGGCGTGATAAGTTTTTGCTGATATTTACCTTGCCATCGGATGTGCCCTTCTCATAGGTCTTGAGGTTGTCATAATAACCCTGGAGCTCTTTGAGGTGGGCGGTGCGCTCTGTATATTGAGTGTCAAGCTCCGCGTTCTTTTCGGAAAAGCTGCGGAAAACAAGGAAATAAGTCGCCACAAGAAGAATGAGACCGACGACGACAAGAATCATATTGACGTCACGGAGTGATAATGTCTTTTTCATCGTGATTCCTCCTTATTCGGCTTGGGCTTCGGTTGTTGTTTCCGGAGCGGTGGTTGTCTCAACAACTACGGGATAGCGGGCGGATAATGAGAAGGATGCGGTGCTGCCGCCGCTCTCGCCGTCGGTTGATTTTGCTATCGCGCTCACGTCGATGACCTCGAGCGACTCGAATGACCTGAACTGTCTGATGACGTTCGCCGCCTCTTCAAAATCGGGAACCGTGATGTTGAGGCTCACGCCGTCGTTTGAGAAGTTCGCGGTCAGGACCGTAATCTCTGAAGGCATCTTGCTCTCCATCTCTTCGAGGAAGGCAACCGCGTCTTTGTTGTGAGTGATGCTGCCGTCAACGAATGCCTGAAGATCGGTGTCACCGGATTTGTAAAGGACGTAATCCTGATACTCCTTCTCGGCGTAGGCGAGCTGATCTATCTGAGCGTTGACCTTGTCAAGCTGAGATTTTTTATAAAGGTTCATGCCTATCATATAGCCGCTCAGTGCGAGAGCAACGAGCGCGCAGAGCGCAACGGTGATGATACCGAAGTTGTCGCCGTTGATGCCGCCCTTCTTTTTCTTGCCCGTTCTTGCCTTGTAGTCCGCGGGAAGAAGATCGAGGGGAGCGACTCTCGAACCGAGGCAGTTGATAAAGACGGCAATGTCGTCAACCGAGTTTGCAAGGCTTTTGATTTCCTTGACTTCCTCGAGCCAGTATGTATCGGCGCCGAGATACTCAAAGAGCCTGGTCTTGAGACCTCTGAGGTGACCGCAGCTGCCGGTGAGGATAATCTTTTCAATCTGCTTGTCTGTGTAGCTGCCGCCGAAGAAATCGACGCTTCTGATGATACCGCCGACTATTCTTGTGAGCTGATCGTCAAGATCGGGGAAATCATCCTTGACAGAATGAACCTCTCTGACGGGCTCGTCGCCCCAGGGATCGGGAGCGGGAGCCGGAGCTTCTTCGGGGGCCTCGGCGGGAGCTTCGGGAGCTTCGCCCGTCTCATCGCCGGAATCGCCGTAGCCGGAATCATCCGCGCCGCCCTCGGGTAAGGGATCGGAATCGGACTCAACGCCGTAAGCGGAAGCATCCTCCTCGACGACCGCCTCATCGCTCTCGTGATCGTCATCGTTCTTTTTGCGCATGGCGTGAACGGTGGGAGCTATATCGGCTGAGGTCTCGTTGAGAGCTTCAAGAGCCTGAAGGAACTCTCTGTCTTCCATCTCCTTATGCATCATGTAGCGCGATATCATATCGTCGCCGCCGACGGGAAGGAATCTCTGAAGAAGGAGCCGGCCGTCTTCAACGAAGGTTACCGATGATGAATCGGTATCAACATTGACATACATGCTGACGCCTTCGCCGCTGACGTTTTTGAGAACCTGATAGGTTGAGTTGCCGCCGAAATCGATCGCCTTGATAACAAGGCCGGTGTAATCGGCCAGAGCAATATAGCTCTCAATGATGATATTCGGAACCGCGACGACAAGAACTCTGCATTCCTCGTCGGTTCTCTCGAGGAGAATCGCGTCAAGCGCATATCTCGAAACATCTATCGGCAGATAATCCGAGGCGTTTGTCTCAACAATGCTCTTGATCTGATCGTCCTTAACGGCGGGCATCGTGACTTCACGGGTTGCTATCTTGGTTGACGAAGCCGAGAAATAAACCTCGTTAGCCTTGATGTTGCGGTTACTGAGCTCACCCATCAGCTTATCGCCGAGGGTAACCTCGCTGATAACCTGACCGTCAAGAACGCTGCCTTCGGGAGTCGGGAAGATAAAGCTATCGCTTACCGTGTAATTTTTACCCTTCTTTTCCGAGACGCAGATCTTGACAATTCTTTTGCCGACTTCAATGTTTAAAACTTTTGCAGCCATAAAAGATCATCCTTTGCAGATAGATTTTATCTATTTGAATCGCAGTTCCGGGGCGTGCACCGCCCTTGCGATAATTACCGTGATTAACCGGGATTTGCGAATTGTTTGCGGTTGAGAATTGTTTGTGATTGAGTATTGTTTGCGGTAGAATTTTGGCTTGATTTCGCATTTATGTCGAATAAGTTGAATTATAACCGGAGCGAAGCGACCTTGCTTTAGCCCTCTCCGAGAACCATCATACCCGCCTTTTTCTCCATAGCCCTCTCCGAGAACGGAGAGGGTGGCACGGCGAAAAGGATATAAGCCGTGACGGGTGTGGCGAATGCGCGAGCATCCTATACCGGAGCGGATTTATCCGCGACCCTTAACTGCCAACTGACAACTGCTAACTGTTTTATGCTCCGCATATCCTTGTCGGTCGCCACACCCGTCTTGCTCGTTTCTCTCGCAATCCACCCTCTCCGTTCTCGGAGAGGGCCAGAGATGTAACCTTAACCGCCACAAAATATACCGGAGCGCGTCAGCGCGACCGTTCATTGCACATTGCACATTGCTAATTGCACATTACTAATTATTTACTCCGTGCGAGTTTTTTTAAATCAAAGTGATTTATTATATATAATAGGGGGAAAATCCCCCTTTATATTCTTTTTCGGATAATTGTATCAGGTTGCAATTATCCCGTGATAAAGCCCAGGTACCAGGCCGTGATTTTATCGCCCCAGAGGGCCGATACGGCTATACCGAGCGAGAGGTAGGGACCCATCGCAAGCTCCCTGCCGAGGTGTTTGATTTTCATCAGCGCGACATGGATGACCGACCCGGCAACGCAGGCGATAACGAGCGCGGAAACAGTGCACCTGAAGCCGAGAAACAGCCCTGCGGCCGCCATGAGCTTCACATCTCCGCCGCCTATCGCTCCCCCGCCCGAAACGAGCAGGATGATAAGCAGTATGCCGGCGACGACAACCGGCCCGAGTATTACATCGAGCGCGGATTCATGCGCTTTGATTATGGGTATTAACGTGAGAGCGGCTCTGATGAGACCGGTCACGGCGATAAAGATATTGATACCGTTGGGTATCTCTTTTGTGCGGGCATCAATGACCGAGAGGACCAGCAGGGCGCACATGAGCGCCTGGCAGAGAACCATATCGACACTTAGCCCTTTCACGGCGAGGCAGAGCACAAAGAGCAGGCCCGTCGCGCCCTCTATCAGAGGGTACTGCGCGCTGATTTTTGACCTGCAGCCGTGGCATCTTCCGCGCAGGAAGACCCAGCTGAAAAGCGGCACGAGCTCATACCAGTGAAGCTTTTTGCCGCAGGTCATACAGTGCGAATTGACCTTGACTATGCTCTCGCCCTTGGGTATGCGATATATGCACACATTGAGAAAACTGCCGAAAACAATACCGTAAAGGAAGACGAAAATATACACAAACGGCTTCGCGTCCGCCATCAATAACTCGGCTGTTTCTTTAAGCATGGTTTTCTCCTGTGGAATAATGCGTTATCATGAGATAAACTAATTAATTATGACCCAATAATCTCCATACTTGCCTGAAGATCTGGATGACCGCTGACAGTAGAGTTATCATAAACCTCAATCTCATAAACTAAATTTGATCTGATTTGTTTACCTCTATCAACTCCACAACCACTCAAAAACTCCTCATAACCATTATCGTCAGCCAATGTATCCGTAGGTTGATACTTCATTGGGTTCTGATGGTCAGTTTCTTGCCACTCAATATCAATATATTTTTTCCCATTATCCCCAATTTTGCCTTTAATTATCATTTTTCCGACACCGGTAAATGATCCGTCTCCCATTTCCGCTTTAACAAACTGAAGTGCTGACTCCGCAGCAGCAGTAACAACAGCATCATGAGATTTTTGGACATACTTGACATAGGCGGGAGCCATAACGGCAACAAGAGCGACCATTATCGCGATAACAATAATGAGCTCAACGAGAGAGAAGCCTTTTTTGTTTTTTCTGAAATGTCGCATAAGAATCAAACCCCTTTTATTAAATATGCAATTTGAAATGTGCAATGTGCAATTACGGATAAAACCGTAATCTCCTGCATACTGAAATTGCAATAATATACAACTCACATACCGTAGGGACGACAAACTGTCGCCCGAGCAACGCGATTCCTTACAATGGCAACAATCTGTTGCCTCACAATCACGGACTCATGATATGACCTCAACCGTCTGCATTCTGCAAACCGTATTGAATTTTAATACAACTCTCTGACAGTGACCGTATAATCACTGATGAAAAATCGATTCCCCGATTTCTCATAACTGATTATAAGGAAAAAATAAATGATATATACAAATAATATAATAAATGTAACGCCAGATGAATATAATCGGAGCGCAGCGACCCTCAACCGGCAACTGCTAACTGTTTATGCTCGCGCACATCCCTGTTTCCGGGCGACAGATTGTCGCCCCTACGAATATAATTGGAGCGAAGCGACCCGCAATTGCACATTGCACATTGCTGATTGCACATTACAATTAATCATTATCTGCCCCGGCAAGGGGAACCGGGGCCCGATAATGAATTAATTGATTAAGGTTCATCTGAACCTAATGAGCATAGCCCCTTTTATAAACTATGTTCTTTAAACTAAAACTTACGCTAAATTAGGAATGAGTTTTAGTCATGGTAACTTTAACGTTGCCATCAGCGCCTTTGGTAATATAGATGGTGTATTCATCATCAGTAGTACCCATAGCTTTTGAAACATCTACGCCAGCTGCATCCTTAATTGCCGCGAAAGCCGTTCTGGTCTCTGTAGAATCTTCGGAAGTCTGATTAAGAGTATCACCATCAGTAACTGAAATCTTCTTGTTATCAACTTTGACAACTATTGATGCTGAATCAGGGCAATTAAATGTGCAATCGGGATCGCCATAGAATGTCTGAACTGTCTTTTCAAGATCTTCAGCGGCTGTTGCGAGAGCAGCGTCTCTTGACTTCTGAACGTACTTAACGAAAGCGGGAGCCATAACAGCGATAAGAGCTACCATGATAGCGATAACGATGATGAGCTCAACGAGTGAAAAGCCCTTCTTGTTCTTGCG
>CACZTQ010000004.1 GCA_902784155.1 Oscillospiraceae bacterium | reverse complement strand
GGGGCACCGTCTTATTGCCGACGATGCGGTTGAAATCAGAAGGACCTCAAATAATCTGCTTGTGGGCGCGGCTCCCGATAATATCAGGCATTTCATTGAGCTTCGCGGTGTCGGAGTCCTCAATGTCAGACGTCTTTTCGGCGTCGGCGCGGTTAAGCTTACCGAAAAAATTGATATGGTAATTCAGCTCGAAATCTGGGACAGCGAAAAGATTTATGACAGGCTCGGTATCGAGGATGAATTTATAAATATTCTCGATGTCGATGTTCCCGTTATCGTTGTTCCCGTAAAACCCGGCCGTAACTTGTCAATCATTATCGAGGCGGCCGCCAAAAACAACAGAGAGAAAAAGATGGGTTATAATGCGGCGAGAGAGCTTCTCAATCAGCTCGGCATGACCGATGACGTTGTGCCAGATGAGAAGGAACTTGCCTATTGGCATAATTTTTAATTAACGGAGGTTGCAATATGTACAGGATAGGTGTTGACTTAGGCGGAACCAATATTTCCGTCGGAGTGGTAAACGAGGATCTTAAAATTGTCGGCAGAGGCGTTGTCAGGACTAACGCGCCCAGACCCGCCGATCAGATTTTTGACGATATAGCCAAGGCTATTGAAATCGCTATTGATGACGCCGGTATCAAAAAGGAAGAGATAGTTTCTGTCGGCGTCGGTACTCCGGGAACCGTCAATAAGACAAACGGTTATATTGAGTTTGCCAATAATCTTAATTTCAAGCAGGTACCCGCCAAAGAGATGCTTGAGCTCCTTCTTGAGCTTCCGGTTTATCTTGACAACGATGCCAACTGCGCCGCTCTCGGCGAGGCCGTTGCGGGCGTAGGCAAAGGCTCCAAGAACTTTGTAGCCATCACTCTCGGAACGGGCGTCGGCTCGGGTATCATCATTGACGGAAAAATCATCAACGGCGCAAACTACGCCGCGGGCGAAATGGGCCACATGGTAATCTGCATTGACGGCGAGCACTGCAACTGCGGCCGCAGAGGCTGCTGGGAGCAGTATGCTTCGGCTACCGCTCTTATCCGCCAGACCAAGGATGCGATGAAGCATCATCAGGACAGTGTAATGTGGAAAATCGTTGAGGATAATATCGAGAATACCAACGGACGCACAGCGTTTGACGCAATGCGCCAGGGCGATGCCGCGGGCAAAGAGGTCGTTGACAGATACGTTTATTACGTAGCCGTAGGTCTCGTTAACATTATCAACGCTTTACAGCCCGAGTTCATCTGCCTCGGCGGCGGAATCGCCAACGAAAAAGAGACTCTTCTTGAGCCCGTCAGAAAGCACGTCTTCAGAGAGAGATACAGTCATTACTCCTCGATTCAGACAGAGATAGTTTCCGCTGAGCTCGGAAATGACGCCGGTATCATCGGCGCCGCGCTTCTTGACAATTGATGACCGGATTTATTGATCTTTGTGCCCGCTCCGGTATTGAGTATATTGAAAACGCTCCGCTTTCGGAGTATCTGACCTTCAGAGTGGGTGGCCCCTGCCGTGTGATGGTTTTTCCCGATAACGCGGATAAAATCATCGAAGTTCTTGATTACCTTCGCTCCTCCCGCATAAAGTATTATATTATCGGTAAGGGCAGTAATCTCCTCTGCGCGGATTCGGGCTATGACGGCGTTATTATCAATACATCAAAGTATGATTCCCTTTGTGTAATCGATAATCATATTTTGTGTTCAAGCGGTATCTCGCTGAGCAGAGTATGCAGAGCGGCCCTTGATAACGGCCTTACCGGTCTCGAGTGCGAATACGGTATTCCCGGCTCGGTCGGAGGAGCTGTATATATGAACGCCGGCGCTTACGGAGGAGAAATCAAAGATACCGTCTGCGCCGTGACTCATATCACCGCAGGCGGAGAGCTTGAAACGATTCATCAATATGAGCTCGATTTCGGATACAGGCACAGTTTCTATTCCGATAAGGATCTGTTTATTCTTAAAGCCGAGTTTGCCTTAAAAAAAGGCGACCCAGATGAAATCAGGAATAAAATGGATGACCTTTTATCAAGGCGTAAGGCAAAGCAGCCGATTGAGCTGCCGAGCGCCGGGAGCACCTTCAAAAGGCCCGAGGGCTAGTATGCGGGCGCTCTTATTGAAGAATGCAATCTTAAGGGATATTCAATAGGTGGGGCGCAGGTCAGCGAGAAACACGCCGGATTTGTTGTCAACAAAGGCGGCGCAACCTGCAGCGATATAACCTCTCTTATTGAGCATTGCCGTAAAACCGTTTTTGAAAAAACCGGCGTCACACTTGAGCCGGAAGTCAAATATCTTTCTTAGGTGGATTATGTCATTTTCAGCCGAAATAAAAAGCGAGCTTTGCTCGGTTGATAATATTCCCGAATGCTGTCTTCACGCACAAGTCTACGGGCTTGTGCTTTTTGCGCATTTCAGCAGTTATAACCTTTCCATAACAACCGAGAATAAAGATGTCTTTGATTTGTATGTAAAATCAATGACCGATTATGTCGGGTGCTCTCTCACGGTCAATACCGCCGGCAAAAGAAAAATGTCCGCAAGCGTTGATGACAGCGAGAATAAGCGCATCTGTTTTGAAAAATTCGGCCATTCGGTCAGGGAAACAGCCACGAGAATCAATTACGCAAACATTGCAAACGAATGCTGCGTCAGGGCTTTCCTTCGCGGAGCGTTCCTTGCCTGCGGCTCGGTTTCCGACCCGAATAAGACATATCATCTTGAATTTGTCGTCCCTTTCAAAAAGCTCAGCAATGACCTTATGAAGATAATGGATGAGCTTTCGCTTTCTCCGAAATACGTTAT
>CACZTQ010000003.1 GCA_902784155.1 Oscillospiraceae bacterium | reverse complement strand
GAAAAAATCAATCCTTCTTTTTTGAAGACGGCTCTCAGATGCATAGGCTCGCTCAATGAAGACGAAGCCTATCTTAATGAAAGCGCGGTTAAAGTTTTTAACGAAGCTGTTACCCGCGGCGGATACAGAATTGATATTCTTGACGCAGCGCCGGAAGTCCTCAAAAAACGGTGCGCAGCAATGATTCTCGAAAAAGAAACGGGCGCGGATATTGATATGAACGCCGTCGATACCGTCTGCGCCGCCCTTAAAGAATACGCCGTCAACGGACGCGGCGGTAAAATCCAGCTGCCCGGCGGCTCTTTTGCCCGCACAAGAGCGGGAATTCTCGAATTCAATTTTGGCCCGGGCGCCGCAAGACCCGCGGGTATCGTTCTTGCTCCCGGCGAAAACAGATTCGGTGATTATATTATAAATGTATCTTTCGCCGCTGGAAACGAAAAAAGTTTACAGAATGTTTCAAATTCGACTTCTTGTTTTTACGGCGATTATGATAAAGTTATAGGCGGTATTTACGCGGGCCCCCGTGAGGCGGATGATAAAATCCGCTTTAAGTCAAGAGGCGTCAGCAAATCTCTGAGAAAGCTTCAGAACGAAATACATATGCCTCCCGAAATCCGCGACTCAATCCCGGTAATCAGGGATGACGGCGGAGTCCTCTGCGCCTACGGCTGCGGAATCGATGAAAGATTCACTCTCACCGATAAAACTCAAAAAATAATTATTATTGATATTACGGAGTTGTAAATTATGCTCAACGATATTGAAAAGGTTTATTACAGCTGCGAGGAGCTTCACGAGGTCGTGGCTCGTCTCGGTAAACAGATAAGCGAGGATTATAAAGATAAGAATCTGCTTATGGTCAGCATCCTTAAGGGCTCGGTTATTTTTATGGCCGACCTTATGCGCGAGATAACCATTCCCTGCGAAATAGACTTTATGTGCGTTTCCGCCTACGGAAACAATACCGAAAACAGCAGCGGAATTGTTAAAATAATCAAGGATCTCGATATCAACATCGAGGGATACGACCTGCTTATTGTTGAGGATATTCTCGATTCGGGCAGAACTCTGCATAACGTTATCAGCCTTCTCAAACACCGTAACCCGTCAAGCATCAGAATCTGCACTCTGCTTGACAAGCCCGAAAGAAGGGTGGTCGATCTTTATGCCGATTATTACGGCTTTGAGGTTCCGAATGAATTCGTTGTCGGCTACGGCCTTGATTACGCTCAGAAATACAGAAATCTGCCTTATATAGGCGTTCTTAAAGAAGAAATCTATTCAAAGAAGGGGGATTGAGACTTTGGAAAACAACAACAGACCTAAGCGCAGCAGAATCCTGACGCTCCTGCCTTATTTGCTTATCCCGGTTATTATAATTCTCGGAGTTTCTTATTACGCAGAGCATCAGACAAAAGAAAGACCCGAATATTTTGAGGTCGTTGCTCTGTTTGAGCAGAATAAAGTTGACGAATACCGTCTTAATCTGAGCAACGGCAGTCTTACATATCACCTCAGAGGTGAGGATTCAAAGACGTTTCACGCCTATTCGGTACCGAGCGTTGAGCTCTTTATCGAAGATGTTCACGAAAATGTTATCAAATTCAATAAGGCGAATCCCGATAAAGTCATAAAAGCCAAATATATTTCCGGCTCGTCCGGGTCGGTTATCCTCTCGATTCTGCCGACTCTGATTCTCGTCCTTCTTATGTTCGGAATGCTCTTCTTCATGTTCAGAAGGATGAATCAGACAATAGGAAGCGAGAATAACAAGACGATTCAGTTCGGCAAGGCAAGAGTCAAGAAGGCAGTGGACGAAAAGAGAAAGACAACCTTTGCCGATGTCGCCGGCGCCGATGAAGAGAAGGAAGAGCTCACGGAGATTGTCGAATTCCTGAAGGACCCCGCGAAATTTGACGCTCTCGGAGCGAGAATCCCCAAAGGCGTTCTGCTTGTAGGCCCTCCCGGTACAGGTAAAACCCTGCTTGCAAGAGCCGTAGCGGGCGAGGCGGGTGTTCCGTTCTTCTCAATCTCCGGCTCGGATTTTGTTGAAATGTATGTCGGTGTCGGCGCTTCAAGAGTCAGGGACCTTTTTGATCAGGCAAAGAAAGCTTCGCCT
>CACZTQ010000002.1 GCA_902784155.1 Oscillospiraceae bacterium | reverse complement strand
AACGCGCTTCTTGAAAACGTCACTCTCGATGAGAACGGCAAGATTGATTTCGCCGACAAGAGCGTAACCGAAAACACCCGCGTATCCTACCCCATCGACCACATCCAGAATATTGTACGCCCGGTTTCCTCAGCTCCCGAAGCCAAGCAGGTTATCTTCCTCTCGGCTGACGCGTTCGGCGTTCTTCCTCCCGTTTCGATTCTCACTCCCGAGCAGACGAAGTATTACTTCCTCTCCGGCTTCACCGCAAAGCTTGCGGGTACAGAGCGCGGAATCACCGAGCCCACTCCCACATTCTCGGCCTGCTTCGGCCAGGCGTTCCTCGAGCTCCATCCCACAAAGTATGCGGATGAGCTTGTCAAGAGAATGGAAAAGAGCGGAGCCAAGGCATATCTCGTAAACACCGGTTGGAACGGCACGGGCAAGCGTATCTCAATCAAGGATACACGCGGAATCATCGATGCCATCCTCTCCGGAGCCATCAACAGCGCTCCCACAAAGACCATCCCCTTCTTCAACCTTGAGGTTCCCACCGAGCTTGAAGGCGTTGACACCGGAATCCTTGACCCGCGCGACACTTATGCGGACGGCGCCGAGTGGGATGAGAAGGCAAAGGATCTCGCTTCAAGATTCATCAAGAACTTCAGCAAGTATGAAGGCAACGAGGCCGGCAAGGCACTCGTTCCCGCAGGCCCTCAGCTTTAATCAACAGCTTTAATTGAAGCAAAAATAAAAACTGCCCTTTGCAGATTGATTCTGCAAAGGGCTTTTTGATTCAGGGAGTATATGTCGCGGAGTCGCTGTAGAAATACTCATAGGGATTCGGAACGCCTTCAAGGTAATCCGTAACATCCTTCCCCTGAGGATTATAGCAGAGGTTATCCGGAGTTATTATTATCTCCATATATCCCGCATAGACATAGAGAAGATTCTCGCCTTTGTGATTTCTGAGGAACTTATCATAATCGTCAAACCAGGGGCCGCCGAAGGCAGGCGTGCCGCTGAGAGCGCCGTTTTCTTTTGTGACGGTCATTATCGCAATCAGCTTTCCCCCGCTGTAAACGAGATAATCCCTCAAGTTTTCTCTGACCGCGAGCTGTTTGCCTTCAGTGCCGTCATAGCTGACATGACTGTAGCCTGTTTCCGAAAAAGTGATATTATCGGCGGGCACTCCGCTTGCGGAGAGCGAAGAGGCGATTGAAACTTTATTGAGTTCAAGATATTCCCGTGCTTCTTTATCCGATATTTTTTCGCCGGTTGCTTTCACGCCGGGTTTTGCCCCCGTCACGCGCGGAGGAGCCGGAATCATAGCTCCTCCCGAAAACGCGCCTTCGCGGTAAATTCCGCCCTGGCCGTCATCCGGGGTGACGGTTGTTTCGGTTTCCTCCTCATAAAAACTGCGGTCTGTCTCTTTCGGAGGAATCGTGCGGGTTTCACCGGGATTTTCAGAGTCCCGTGTTTCTTCTCCCGTCATTCCCGGCCCCGCTTCTTCTGTTTCAATATCGGTCCCGGATTCCCGTGTTACAGCAAGCACCGCGCTCTCTTCTTTGTCGGCGCCGCCGTATTCCCCGGTTATTGCATTGATGTTTTCTTCTCCTGCTGCGCTGTTTTTATAATCCGCCTTCGAAGTATCAAGGCTTCCTCTCTGAAGGGCGAATCCCGCTGCCGCGCATATCACAAGAGCGGCGGCGGCTCCCCCGACTGCCGCGAGTTTCCTGTTTTTCACTCTTTCGGCGGCTTCATATTCCGCCTTTCTCCGCATTACAATATCATATATTTCTCTGTCAGTCCTCATAATCAAAACCATCCTTTCCGAGCTGAATTCTCAGCGCCTCACGGGCACGGCTCAGAATCATCTTTGTATTCCCGTCGCTCCTGCGGATTATCTTTGATATGTCTTTAATCTGAAGATTATCAAAATATTTAAGCCATAAAACTGTATAATACTCCGGCTTCAGTTTTTTCATTGACTCCGCAAGCATTCTGTTTTTCTCTTCTTTCAGATATAAATCCTCCGGGGATAAACCCTCAGCCGCAGCGCCGCCCGATTCTTCAATGCTTACGGTATTGTTTTTACACGTTTTTCTGATATAATCGAGCGCGGCATTGCGCCCGATACGGTAAAGCCAGGTTTTGAACGAAGCCTTTCCGTTATATTTAGGCTTTTTAACCGCGAGCTTCACAAAGGTCTCGATTGCGGCCTCTTCAGCCGCGTCGTAATCTCCCGTGAACGAATAAATAAACATCTGAAGCGGCAGACGGTATTCCTCAATCAGAGCCGCCAGCGCCGAATCGTCACCTTCAAGAAAACGGCGGTAGCTACTTGCACCGTTGTCCATAGGCATCTCCTTTCCGAAAGAGCGTTCCGGATTTGCTCTTTCATACATTATACGCTGAAACACGCGAAAAGGTAACAGCGCTTTAAGAAAAAATCCGGGAGCCGTCGGTATCTTCGCGCCGCCGGCCGCGCCTCTCATTTCGAAGATTGTTACATTTTTATTACATCTGAATCATTGACATTAAGAGGTTTATAAACTATAATTGGGGTATCCCGAAAACAAATAAACAGGAGGTTAATTTATGAAATACGTGTGCAAAATCTGCGGATATATCCACGAGGGTGATTCCGCCCCCGAAAAGTGCCCGAAGTGCGGTCAGACAGGCGTCTTTGTCGCTGCATCAAACCCCTACGCCGGGACTCAGACCGAGAAGAATCTTCTCGCGGCATTCGCCGGCGAATCCCAGGCAAGGAACAAATACACCTACTTTGCTTCAAAGGCAAAGAAAGAGGGATATGAGCAGATTT
>CACZTQ010000001.1 GCA_902784155.1 Oscillospiraceae bacterium | reverse complement strand
AATCAAAGGATAAAAAGGCGGAGACAGCAAAGACCGCCGCTTTTGAGAAACCGGTTGTCTCCTCTCTCGCCCTGAGCGAAAAGCCCCGCGCGTCATTCACCGCAACGCCGCAGATTCCCGATATGTCTTCGATGCCCTCATATACCGAGGAGCAGATTTACGCCGAAATAGACAAGAATTATTCCGGCGCGGAGGCAGCGAAGATGAAGAGGACCGTCGAGCTTCTGCTCAAACCCGTGCTCTCAATTTCTGAGCGCCGCGAGCTCACGGCAAACCTCAACGAGATGCTCAGCGGGTATGAAATCCCCGGCTACGGCAAAATTACGGGAGAGCAGGCGATAACCTATCTCTCGATGATGGATAAACAAACCAAGCTCAAGATGTTCGGCGCTATGCTCACCGGCGCTTATCAGAATATGATGCCCGGCGCGCAGACTCCCGAAGAGCCCGGCGAAGCGGAAGAAAACCCCGAGGGCGGCGAAGAGACCGCCGAGGAGGAGGAGCCCGAACCCGAGCCCGAGCCGGAGCCCGAACCCGAGCCCCTTGCGTCAAGCTACGAAGAGGCGCTCGATTTCCTGGGCGTTGCCGATCTCTCAAAGCCGAAGCAGGTTAATATCTATCCCAAGGATTTCGAGTCAAAGGACGCCATCTCGGCCCTTATCAAAAAATACAACGAATCGGGCGAGGAGAAGGATTCCATAAAATACACCGACTACATCGGCGTTATGCTCAAATCCGTCACCAAGATAGTCAACATAATCTCCTATGTTCTCATCGCGTTCGTGGCAATCTCCCTTGTCGTTTCTTCAATCATGATAGGCATCATAACCTATATTTCTGTTCTTGAGAGGACGAAGGAAATCGGCATCCTGCGAGCCATCGGCGCGAGCAAGAGAGACGTTTCGAGAGTATTCAACGCCGAAACGCTCATTGTAGGATTTGTTTCGGGCTCCATCGGAATCGGAGTTACGCTGCTTCTGATTATCCCGATAAATATTCTCATAAAATATCTGACCACCCTTCCGCACGTGGCGCAGCTGCCGCCGGCGGGCGCGGTCATTCTGGTCTTGATAAGCATGTTCCTGACCTTCATCGCGGGTCTTATCCCCGCGAGAATCGCCTCGAAGAAAGACCCCGTTGTCGCGCTGAGGACCGAATAACCCGCATCATCTCTGCGAAAGGCGTGCTCTGCGCCTTTCGCTTTTTGATTTTAAATAAAACCGGGCGATGAGCCGTGATTAAAGCGGGCAGCCCGGCTGAATTACGGAGGGATTTAATGAAGAGATTTCTTTCATTGTTTCTTGCTCTTATAATGATTTTCTGCTGCGCTTTTCCGGCGGTTGCCGCGCCGGGAGCGGACAACGCCTCATCGCAGGCGGGCTCCGCAAACGGATTCACCGCTTTCTTTATGAATCTCTTTGAGAGAATCAAATCGTTCTTTGAGCAGATAGGAATGTATTTTACAGTCAAAAAAGAAGGTGTTACGCCTACGATGAATCAGAATGCGATTCATATGCTGCGCTCCGTGACAGACACCATAGGAGACAGTTTCATCATCACAACGGCCGACGGCAAGGTCATTGTCATAGACGGCGGTCAAAAGACCGAGACGGAGTATTTTGTGGAATACCTCAAGGCGGTCACGGGCAGCAAAAAGCCCCATATTGACGCCTGGTTTCTCTCTCACCCCCACGATGACCACGCCGAGGTCTTTCTCAAGGTTGCCGAGTTTTACCGCGGCACGGTGAGCTTCGACAGGGTTTACGCGAATTTCCCCGAAGCTTCGTTTTATGAGGGCTATGACGAGTGGGGCGTGCTCGAGATTTCGGAATTCAACCGCCTGCTCCCCTTTTACGCCGACAAGGTTGCGGAGCTTCACGAGGGCGAAGTCTTCAATATAGGCGACGCGCGCTTCACGGTCTTTTATGTTTTCAACCCCGAGTGGAGGTCCGTCAACGAGGCCTCGACTATTATGCGTATGGATCTCGGGGGCACAAGCGTTATGTTCACGGGAGACGCCGAGACAAACGCCGAGAATTATGTTCTCGATAAATGGCTCTCTTCGGGGCTGCTCGACTGCGATTACTGCAAGATGTCACATCACGGGCAGTCGGGCGTGAGCAAAAAATTCTATGAGGCGGTCTCGCCCGAGGTTTGCCTGTGGCCCACTCCCACCTGGGTATGGGATAACAGAAACGGCAACCTCAAAACCTTCGATACCCGCAGATGGGTTGAGGAGCTCGGAATAACAAAGCATTATAAAGCCTTTGAGGGCTCGCAGGTCATAAGACTTATTCCCCGCATTGTCACCACAACGGATGTTTTTGAAGAGGGCTATTCCCCCGAAAAAGCCGCCGACCGTCTCTCGGCGCTCGGCTATGAGGGGCTGGATATGGGCTTCGATTACTGGACCTTTGAGGGATCTCCGTTTATGGGCGATGATTATCTCGGCTGGGCAAAGAGAATCCGCGCTCACGCCGATGAAGCGGGAATCGTCTATACTCACGCTCACGCCCCCGGCGAAGCGGATAATGACGAATATGTCAGACGCTCCATTGAGGCGGCGGCGGTGCTCGGCGCGAGGTATCTCGTCATACATCCCGTCTGGAAGGAAAAGGACGGCTCTGCCATAAACAGCCGCCTGCGTTTCATTCAGGTCAACGCCGCCTCGATTAAAAAGTGGCTCCCCAAAGCGAAGGAGTGCGGCGTGAATCTCCTCTCGGAGAATCTTCTGTGGGGCGCTTCGGCCGACCCGCGCAATATCGCTCAGCTTGTGAAAGAGGTCGGCTCGCCGTATTTCGGCTGGTGCTTTGATGTCGGCCACGCGTGGAGCTCGGGTTACGCGCCCGATATAATAAAACAATGCGCTGTAACTCCCGCCTCGGTGCATATTCAGGATAACGACGGCACGGCCGACGGTCACCTTATCCCCGGCGACGGCACGATTGATTTTGACGCCTTCATAAAGGCGCTCAGGGATACGGACTATCTCGGCGACTGCGTGCTCGAGGCGCATCATCAGAGCCTTCACGCTCCCGACAGCGAGCGCGACGCGATTCTCGCCCGCCTTATCGAAACGGCGGAGCCCCTGCGCAAATCAATGTACTGATAATATTTATTGATATAAGCAAATTATTTTTAAAGGAGATAGATAATATGAAACGGGTATTGAAAATTCCTGCAGTTATTCTTGTTGTTGCGATTCTGCTCTTCTCGGGCGTTCAGGCCTTCGCCGGCGGGGATATATTCGCAGCGGAATCTTACGCGGATATCCTCACTCTTTCAGACGTTCAGACCTGGGGCCCCGGAACATTCAAAACCTTCGGCAAAATCCTCCGCTCTCTTCAAAACGATAATATGCCGCAGCCCGATTCCGTGCTCGTCGGCGGAGATTTCTCGAGGTTTATGGGTGATTACGCGACTCTCGGAATAATCCAGCTTCGCGAGCAGTATCTTAACATCTTCCCCGACGCAAACCCCGATGACATCGTCTGCATTCAGGGCAATCACGACCAGTCCGTCGCTTCCTTCTGCCCGACCGGAATGTATGATATGGGAACTTACAATCTCTTCATAATGAATGAGGATGATTTTCCCTGGAAGCAGGGCGACAGCAAAGGCGCCGAAGACACAGTCAAGGCAACCGCGTCAAAGCTCTCGGCTTCTCTCGACAAGCTTGCCGCGGACGGCGACAGACGCCCCGTAATCGTGCTCACTCACGTGCCCCTTCATTTCACAAGGCGCGCTTCATTCGGCGACAATCTTTATTCTTCATATATTTTCGATGTCCTCAACCGCGCGGGAGAGAAGCTTGACATAATCTTCCTCTTCGGCCACAACCATTCCGACGATTATGATGATTATATCGGCGGCTCGGTCAACTATATTGCCCGCGGCGAAACAATCAGGATTCCCTCCCCCGAAAACCGCGGTGAAAACGGCTATACGGAAGAAACTCTCAACTTCACCTACACCAACTGCGGCTATATCGGTTACAGCGGCAACGGCAATTCGGACTCCTCTACAAACCTTCTCACTCTCGGCGTCATCAGGCTCTTTGCCGACAGAATCGAGATTCTCAAATACAGCGAAACAGGCTATTACCGCGGCGATGATATCGAGAGAATCAACCCCGCGACCCAGGGCGATACCGCCGCTGTGACAACAAGCGCAAATCTCGAATACAACAATCCGGAATTCAGAAAAATCGAATTCGCGATTCTCGTTCCCATCCTGCGCCTTTATCTGAGAATCTTCGGAGTATTCGCGGTTTAAGCGGTATCAAACTTGCACAAGTTTTCAATAAATCTTTGTTTAACATTTTATCCGCACTTTGTCTTCAAAGTGTGGATATTTTTTTGCTTATTATGTATAATTATTTTGAGTAATTATGTCCGGAGGGAGCCGCTTTGCTTTCACGACTGCCTATTTATATGATAAGGTGCCTGATTCTGACAGGCGCGGTCGAAACAGGCCTCGCGGCGCTGCTCGGCTTTCGCAGGCGAGACCTTGTGTTTGTCGCCCTCGCGAATCTGCTTACAAATCCCCCGGCCGTTATTCTCACGTTCCTGTGCGGCCTTTATTTCGGGAAGACGGCGCGGATAATCTCAATTATCCTGTTTGAAGCCGCCGTCTTTATAACCGAGGCGCTGATTTACAGGAGCAACCTCGAAAAGAGAAGGCCCTCTCCCTTCCTCCTGTCGCTGATTCTCAACGCGGCCTCATTCGCGGGAGGAGAGATTATCAACATATTTTTCAAATAGACTGCAGGGAGTGATATCATGAAAAAGATTCTTTCCGTAATTCTTGCGCTCATAATGTGCGCTGCCCTCGCCCTGCCCGCCTTCGCGGACGGGATGGGACCTTTTATGGAAGAAATCACCGCCTATGTCAACAAAGAGGGCGGAGCGGAGATTTATGACTACTCCGCGCCCGACCACGAGGGCGACCCGTATTTTCTCAAGCCGACAGGCAAAAAAATCCCCGATAAAACCAAGCTGTCTCTGACCTGGTACACCGAGGAAAACGATGAGCTCTGGTACAATGTCGAGTATGATGACGGCAACTACGGATTCATCAGGGCGGCGGAGCTCTCCCTGGATTTAAAGCCCGTTGAGCCCAAAGAAAAGAATAAATACGACCCACCTCATCATTTCACCGTCATAAACAAAGAGGGCGCGAAACTTTACGCCGGCCCCGGCCTCTCTTATGAGGAGCTCGCCGTTCTGCCCGAAGGGACTGAAATCGAGGCACTCTATGCCGACGGCTACGATTACGGCTCATTCTCCTCCTGGTCATACACCGAGTTTGAGGGAAAGAGCGGCTGGGTGCATACGGGGCAGTTCGGCTCTGCGTTTGATTTCGCCATACCCGTTAAATATCACGAATATTCCTCAAGCCCTCTGGGAAAGATTTATGTGCTTAAAGACCTCGAGGTCTATGACCGCATCGACTGGTGGGAAGGCGAGGTTGCCGGCACCATTCCGGCGGGCGCTCAGGTGAGCTTTGACTGCTACTACAATCACGAGGGCTCATCGCTCGCTCCGGTCAGCTATGACGGAATCGAGGGCTGGGTAAAAACCGAAAACGTCTATCTCCGCTCCGATAAATATATGAGCGCCGTTGACGGCTGGCTCATGGTCACCGACTCCACCCGTCTCTATGAGGATGATAACCTCAAACCCGGAGACGATACCGGAGCAACAGTTGATTCCTACCGCATACTCCCCTATGACCTGGCGTTCCGCGAATATCTCGGCGAGCATTCCGATAATATAGAAGACTATTGGAATTCCGCTTATGAAGAATGGTTCCGCGTGACGGTTGACGGTGAGAAATACTGGCTGCGCTACGGCACCGAGATAACCGGCGACCCCTGTATTTTCACGGGGAGCTGCCTTCAGAAGACTCCCGGCAATCTTACCCTGACCGTTTATGAAGAGCCCGATGACTCCTCCTATGAAGTCTGCGAAATAAAGGCGGGAGAAGAATATATCAATCTCTTCAACTTCGATAAAAATCAGTTTGCCTTCGGCGACGATGATGAATACGACTCTCTCGAAGACTGGTATTACATTGAGTATGAGGGGCAGCGCGGCTGGATTCACTACGGCGGCGACGATCACCCCGAATATCTCGCCTCTCTCTCGGAGCCCATTATTACCTTTGCGGAAGACACCGCAAGCGCCACGGACGAAAGCTCCCCCGCCGGATTGCTCGAAAGCATTTTCGGCAAAAAGGACGATAAAAAAGACGGCGGAGAGGATAACCCGCTCGCGCCCGAATCCCCGCGCAAGACTATTACGGGCAGCGTGATTTTCGCGGCTGTCGCGGTTGTGCTCGCGGTTATCGGTATCTCCCGCGCAAGAAAGAAGAAGGAAGAATGATATGAAAAAGACAGTTTGCCTTTTTGCCGCGCTGATTATGTGCCTGACGATATGCCTGCCGGCTTTCGCCGTCATCGCGGAAAACGAGGCCGAGGGCATCCGCGTCACGGTCAGCAAAAAGGGCGGCGCTCCCGTATATGAATACTCCGATAAAACAGACGGAAAGGGAAACTTCTCCGTCGCCTATATCCCGACAAAGAAAAAAATCCCCGAAAACACAAAATTCACCGCCGACTGGGAAACAGCTTTCGTGACAGCCGAAGACGGCAGCCGTTTTATCGAGAGCGAATATGACGGCGATTGGATTTATCTCGCTCTCGCGGATGTTTCGCTTGACCTGAAACCCGTCACCCCGCCCGGAGACAGAGCGGGCCGCGTGAGGCACCTGACCGTTTTTGACGACGACGTGAAGCTCTATGAGGGCCCGTCGGAGCTTTACAGGGCGGTGAAATCCCTGCCCGAAGGCACTGAGATTGAGGCCGTTAAATATGATTTCGGCGGGCTGAGCTGCTGGTATTACACAACTGTCGGCAATGTCTCCGGATGGATAAAATTCATGAATAACCCGGAAGATGTCGATTTTGTCTGCGACATCAGCTATAAAGAGGATATTCCGAGCCCGACAGGCAAAATCGTCACGCTGAGCAGCCTCAGAATATATGACGAGCCCGATTCCGTCTTTGACGGCGAGCCCCTCGCGAGCGTCCCCGCCGGGAGCGAGCTCACCTTCAGCAACTATGTTTTGTGGGAATTCGAAGACGGCACCTCGCTCTTTGCCCTCGTTGATTACAAGGGCACCAAAGGCTGGGCGGTGATTGTCGATGAAGACAGCGACTCCGACGCGATGTATCAGGTTGAGGGCTATATGATGATAAACGAGCCCGACTCTGTTTATGAGGATAAGGACCTGCGCCCGGGAGATAACGCGGAGCTCACGATTGAGCCGCATACCATAGTCAGCTTTGATTACAGATATAACGAGCCGGTTGACACAGACGGGGAAGACTGGTTCAGACCATATATCTCGTGGTACCGCATAGGTATCGGCGGCAGGCACTACTGGATTTCATTCGGCAGCGACGGTCTCACCCACCCGGCCGAGTATGAGGCGAAGGTTTACAGAGTCAGCGAAGACGCTTCGCTCACTCTTTATAACGAGGCAAGCAAGAAATCCGGAAAGGCGGGCGCAATTCCCGCGGGCGGCTCCTTCACCCTGCTGTTTACGGACGACCAGAACGACTACGCCGTTTCATTCTATGACAGCAACAAGGTCTGGCGCTATGTCGAATATGACGGGAGCCGTTACTGGACACAGTTTGAATGGGAGGATGCCGAGATTATCCCCGCTTCTCTGCCCGAAATAACGCTCTCCGAATCTGCGGACATGCCGCCCGTAACAGCGGAGGACGAAAAGGAATTCTCTCTGAATCCCTTCAAGGACGGCAAATTCACCCTCCCCTTCAATCTTTTCGGCGACAAGGATCTCGGCGAAGAGCTTGATAAAATCGGCGACGCGATTGACGAAGCCGTTGACAAGGCCGAAAAAGATCCCGACAGCATAAAGAATACGGCGGCCGCGGCCCGCGCCCTCGCAAAAAAGAGGGCAAGGCGCGAGGTTGTCAAGGATCTGATTATCGCCGGCATTGCCGCGGCGGGAATCTTCCTGATAAAAAAGAAGGATGAGGAAGCGGCGTAATACGGCGCTCAACCGTAAATCATAAACACCATCTCACAACGGAGGTATTTATTATGGCTTTTTGTACAAACTGCGGCGCGCAGGTGCAGCCGGGCGAAAAATTCTGCACATCCTGCGGGTCAAAAATAGAAGAATACAACGCCCCGGCGGCTGAGTCCGCCCTTACGGGCGCGGCTGCGGCGGCAGGCGCGGCGGCAGGCGCGGCGGCAGGCACTCCCGCTCCCGGAGAAACCCCCGCTCCCCCCGAGGCGCAGGCCCCGTCCTCTCCCGTTTATCAGCAGGCTCCCGACCCTGTTTATCAGGCGGCGCCCGAGCCCTCTTATCAGCAGACTTCGGGGCAGGCAGACGCCGGAGCGCCCGGATACGCCGAGGCTCCCGCGGACACCGACGCCGGGGATAACAAGGGAATGTCTGTCCTCTCCTATATCGGAATTCTCGTTCTCATTCCGCTGTTTTTCCGCAAGGATTCGTCATTCGCCCGCTTTCATATCAATCAGGGGCTTGTGCTCATGTTCATTGAGCTCGCCTCAAGCCTGTTAAAGAAGGTCAGCGCGGCGTTTTTCCCCGCAGGGGTGCGCTCGCTCGTCAGCCTCGTCTGCTTTGTCGTTACGCTCGGATGCATCGTGCTCTCGGTTATGGGGCTTATCGCCGCCGCGCAGGGCAAACGCAAAACTCTCCCCCTCATCGGCGGGATAAAGCTTATTTAAAATCACGGAATAAACAAAAAAGCTTGCAGACATAAATCTGCAAGCTTTTTATTATTATTGGTTATTGCCGGCAATCAATCGGCAAAGCCCGACTCAACAAGCTTCACAAGATCGTTTACCGCCTGCTCCTCATCGGAACCGGAAGCGATAATGCGGATACCGGTGTCTCCCATAATGCCGAGCGAAAGTACGCCGAGAAGGCTCTTCGCGTTGACTTTGCGTTCGTCTTTCTCTACCCAGATTGATGATTTGAATTCGTTCGCCTTCTGAATGAAGTAAGTTGCCGGGCGAGCGTGAAGACCAACCTGATTCTGAACTGTTACATCTTTAACGAACATATCTGCTCTCCTCAAAAGAATAAGAATAAATATCTATCTGAAAATTCAAACCCCGCCGTAAGGCTGCGGATCCGAATGCCTGTGCGGATTCTTTATCCGTTATAATTATATCATTAAAAAACAATTCGTCAACAATCTTGAAAATTTTCGTTTTCTATTCCAAAATGAGGTATTTTGTCAAAAATGGTTTTGTTTAATTTGACCACACATTTTGATATTATTTAGTTAATATGGGAAAAGTTATTCACTTTTTTGCTCCGTCCGCTTTATCGCCGCCGTTTTTTTACGCCATTTTATCTGACGGCTATGTAGGAATATCCGGTTCCCGCCTCGTTGAGAAGCGGCGTGCAGTTACCGCCCGCGTATGAGGCTCCGTTCCTTATCCTGAAGCCGTTCTGCGTGATTTCAAGGCCGTTTGTGCCGTTTCCCTGCAGGGCGATTCCCGTATAAGAAAACAGGGCGGAGCCCGAGAGCGTATGTGATGGAAGCCCGCCCGCGAAAACGATTACAAGAGAAGGGGTGAAGCCTATGTCTATCGTCCTCGTCCCCTGCCCCATACCCGAATAGGTGCCCGTGACAAACGGCTCGTCAAGGAATTCCTTCTGAGAAGGCGAAACGTGAATATCCTCATTCCTTATGTGAGAGCCGCAAAGCAGGGTTTTGTCAATGAAGGAGGGAAACTGAATGCTGCCGCTCTGCGCGGGGCACAGCGAAGTCCTGACAACCGCCCTCGCGCCCAGCACAAGGGCCTCCGTGTCCCTGTCCGCCTTTATAAGCTCGCAGCCGGATTCGATTATATCGAGGCCCGAGTCAAAGGTCAGGCAGTCCGTGATATCGGCAAACGCCTCGTGGCAGGCCGCGCCGCCCATCGAAAACGGCGCGTGGATTGAGAATCTAAGCGTGATTTCCGCCGCCCTGCAGTATTCGTCATCGCCCGTCTGTTCAAGGTCAAATCTGTCGCTTATTACTATGCTCTGAATTCCGACGGCGACGGTCACTTTTTTGAGCGGGACCGCCTTTCTGACAGGCGGAAACTCGGTGAGAAAGATTATATCCGAGAGCTCCTCTCTCTCCGATAGCCACTCCACAATCCTTGACGGCATTGCGCTCATCTCATTCAACGGCGTCATCCCCCTCCGATGTTTTTCTTATGACGGCCCAGATATGAAACACGCTGCCGCCGAGATAAACCTTCTCTGCCCTGTCGATTCTGTACGCCTCGCCGTCGCAGACTATTCTTGCCCCGCCCTGCGCCCGGGTGATGTCGGGCGAGGGCGGACCTATATAGAGATAATACCCTTCCGGGTTAAAGCCGATTTCCGTATTCACGCCGTAAAGATACATTTTGTTTTTATATCTCAGCGGAGAGATGAAGGCCTTCATCGCATCCCCCTGCGCGTCCCCGGAGGTGATGAATTCACACTCTCTGCCGTATTTTTCAAAAAGCCCGCCCGTCATATTTCTCAGCATCTCAGAAAGAGGAAGCCGTCGTCGCGCAGCTGCGGCGCCGCGAGGGCGAGCGCCTGCTCAACATCAGATTCGGCGTTTCTGAGCCTTTCGCCCGTTTTGCGGCTGACCGTGACATCCCCGGCTTTGAAGGATGACACGGCCTCCTCGTCGGCGATTCTGCTTATCAGACGTCTGTTGAGAAGGGCGGCGGCAAGCATAAGAATCCCGGCGTCGGCGCAGTCGGCGCCCTTTTTCATCTTTGCCTCGACCGAGAGGCAGGCCGCCTCGCACAGAGACGGCAGCCTCCCTTCGCAATCCTCCCCGCCGTACATCTCCTCAAAGAGCGAGATAACCTGCTGCCTGTCTATCATATCGAAAGCACCTTCGCGCTCTCGTCGTGGATTTTCGCAAAACCGGCGGTGCAGCTGATAACCGCTCTCTCAAGCTGTCTGTCAATCAGCTTGTCATACTCCGTCATGACCTCGCCGGCTTTTACCATCTCGAGGGCGGAGTTTTTATCAAGGCCGATGATTTTGCCCGAAGGCACGGCGCTGCTCTTGATGAGCTTTGCCCCGAAGGGGGTAATCACCTTGCCCGTGCCGTGGAATGAAAGCCCGGCGGCGGCATCCCTGAATTCGGGCATATTGAGGATTTTTGCCATCATATCGGGCGAGGCGATGAGCGTATTCATCTCACAGGGGTCAAAGGAATTCCAGAAATTCACAAGGTCGGCGTAGGTCAGCTGACCCTGCTGCGCCGTGCTGATAACGGGAGCGGCGTTGGAATTGCCGTCTCCGATTCTGAGCACATCGACCGCGTCTCTGAGAAGAATTGTCGAGATGTACGCGCCTATCTGCCTGAGAGTCACGGTGAAGAGGTCAAGGCGCTGATATCTGATTGCCTCGTATGAGGCGACAAGCGTGCGGCCCCTCTTGTGAAGCGTGACAAGGTTTTCCTTCGTGCGGATTGCGGTCTCGGGGATGAAGGCGCCCTCGCTGACAAGCTTCATCTCCTTCTCGTCGGCGGTGGGAATCGACCTGAGCGAGCGGTAATCCGCGCCGTTTATATTGGTTGTTACCGCCGTTATGTCGGGCAGAATATCCGCCTGCTCCATTCCCTGACGGACAGCTCTCGAAACATATTCGGGGAAGAGCACGGCGCTCTGAGCGGTTGAGAAGAATTTCTCAACGCAGTCGCTGTTTGCCCCGCTGACTCTGATATCGAATCTCTTGAGCTGTCTCTGGAAGGCGTCGAGCCCGTCAAGGGCGGTATCCCTGTATTTTTCGTCGGGGTCGAGCGCGAGGAGCGCTCCCGTAAAATTCCCCGAGGCATAGAGTGATTTTTCAAGTCTTACATTTTCATAACCTGACATATCTTTTCTCCTTTAAAGCATAATGATTGCGGTGTTTTCATAACGGTCGATGCTGAGAACAAGTCTCACGGGGCCCGTTTCGCACTCGATAACCCTGCCCTCGCTGTCAACGGTCAACGGAGTAAAGCCCTCATAGAGGGTGGATGAGCAGGGAAGCCTGACCGCTCCCGCCGTCTGCACCGTCGCACAGCCGTCCCTGACGGCGAGCGCCACTCCGAGAATATCGGCATTCTCCTCAACGGGGTAAACCGTCAGGTTTTCGCCGAGCATAACCGCGCTGCCGGGCAAAACCGCGTCATCCGCGTAGAATGTTGCGGCCTGCGCCGCGTAGCCTTCAAATGAAATATCCATATATAATCCTCCTTAAATTCTGTATTCGCTGTTGTTTGTTTTTTCTTCCGCCGGGGCGGCAGTAAGCTGTCTGACAAGAGGGCTCTTTCCTGCGGCCTCGCTCCTGAGCGAATCCCTGAGCGAGCGGAGCGATTTGAGCTCCGCGGAGCCGCAGATATCCGCTATAAGCTCCCGGGGCACTCCGGGAAGAAGGAGCGACGCGTCTCTCAGGATTGACGACCTGTATTCATCCCTGAGCTCGCTCTCGTAGTTTTCCCCTTCGGCGGGAATAAACGATTTGATGACTCCCGCGTTTTTCTGCGCGGGCACCGCCACGAAGGACCACTCATAGGCATCCTGCGGGTCGCACAGAAGGCTGCAGCAGATTTTGCCGTCGTATTCCTTTCCCCTGACGTGACCGCACGCGCCGCCTCTGAGATCCCTGCCGCAGATTGAGCATCTGATTGCCGCGACGCTGCAGCCGACGCTCGTCTCCTTCTTTATCCCCGCCTCGATTTCGCTGATGAGGTCTTTGTTTTTCTCATTTCTGAGCATATACGCCCTCGCCTCAACGTAGGTGTAGATTTCGCCGTCGGCGGTCCTGCGCGAGGCGTCTGTCTTAACCTGCGCGGAGTAAATCCTCGCGGTCTGATTTCTGCTCACGGCGTTGTGATCGAAAATCCCCGTCTTGCCCACAAAGAGCGAGGCGAGCTTTCCGAGAGACTCCGCCGGGAATTTTTCGCCGTCTCTGTCGATTTCGTTGTCGCAGAGAATGAGCGGAAAGGTGTAAAGCTCTTTTTCGCTTATATCTTTTCTCGTGAATTTCCTTATCTCTTCAAGTTCTTTCTCTGTTATTTCAATACATCTCCTTTCGGGTTCCGATAATGAATAATTGATGCGGCCCTCAGGGCTCTTTCCGGCCGCTCAGCTTTTCCTCAATCGCGGCGCTCTGCGCGCGCAGGAGCCGCGCCCTGCTCTGCTCAACCTCGTCCTGAAGCGTTATGTCGTCCCAGATTATCTCAAAGCGAGGGTCAAAGCCCGCCGAGGCGAGATAGAGCCTGCAGATTTTTGAGATGACGGGGTCAAGGATTCTGCGGTAGGCCTCAAGCTCGCTCGTGAGCGCGTCCGCCTGCTGTGATGACATTCTCTCGGTCGTGCTCCAGCTCAGACCCAGCATAAAGGGCGGAAGGCCCGTCTTTGCCACAATCTGCTCGAGCATCTGCCTTACGGGCACCTCGCTGTCGGGTATTTCGCTCTCGGCGCCTATGACCTTTATCTGAACATCGCCGACGGCCACGAAATCGCGCACCTCTTTGCCCGGCTTCATCGTCTCCGACCACTGGCGGGCAATCTGCAGCGCCCTCTCCTTCGCGTAGGCTTTGTCGAGAGAATCGTTTTTGGGGTTGTAGGTAACGGCGAAGCGGAGATTGCCCGCCCTGTCCCAGTTGCTGCCGATGCTCTTATAGATTCTCAGAAGAATGTCGCTGACAAAGGGCAGACCCCTGAGCAGAGAATTCCCCGTGACGGCTCCCGGCTCGGGGTTGAGCACGCTCATAAGGCAGAGCTCCGGGTTCGCGACCTTTACGCTGCGCGCCCCGTCTGTCACATAAATATCTATGTCAAATCCGTTCTTTGCCCGCTTGAATTCTATATTGTCGAGCGGCGCGTTCCAGAGAGCGGCAGGGGCGCCCGTAGCATCCGTCACTATTTCCCCGAGAGCGGTGCCGCAGGTCAGAAGCTGTTCGAGATAGCTGTCCGTAAACACGGCGAGACCCTGCCTGTTGCCGCCGACGGGGACCTCCAAAATGAATCTGTCAAGAGCCTCCTGCGCCCGTGATGAGGGGCAGACGACTCTGAATCCGCCCGTGAGGCGGACCGTCTTCAAAACCGCCGCGTCAATGAGCGGGACAGCCTCGCGCAGAGCATAATAAATCCTGCCGTCGGGAAAGGATGAAGCGAAGAAGCCGCCGGGGTTTCCGCTCTCTCTGCCGCGGATTTCGGGCATTGCCGTTATTTTCTTTTTGTTTCGTCTGAATATTGCCGTTTGTTTCACCTCCTGATAAGTAAATCGGTCTGACCATCCATTGTACATTGCCGGTTGCTTACTGGTTTTTGATATATTCAGCTATCGTTCTATACTGTAGGGGCGACAACCTGTCGCCCGCCATAACACGCACAGTGTGTTCTGTTTTAGAAACGCGTATTTTTGGTCGCCACACCCGTCACGGCTTATATCCTTATCGCCGTGCCACCACCCCCTCAGAAACATAGTCGCCTCGCTCGCTTGAAGCGCTT